>CAYOWM010000033.1:0-9812 GCA_964407635.1 uncultured Flavobacteriaceae bacterium | reverse complement strand
GGAGGATTATCAATGGTTATAAACAAAAAAACTTGATCGATATTTGCAGCGATAATATGTGTTTGTTTGGATAGATTAACCGATTTTCGGATAATATAATTTTTTCTAGGATGTATTTTGGTAATAATTCCGTTAGTAGTATTTGGTTCTATATCAAATTCCACTACATCACCAACCGAAACAGGATTCGTAGTTTTAATACCTTTCAACCTAAATTTCCCTTTAATTCGACAAGTAAAAACTTGATTATTAACCTGTACGTTATACCAACTTCCAGTAGATTTTGTAACAATTCCTTGCATAAATGCAAAAATAACGTATTTTTGTAATACCTTTCTTATTTAAAGGTAAAAAAACAACAGCATCTATTAGTATTAACGAAACTATTTTGTTTCAAAAAAAAAATATTATGAAAACTAAATTATTAAATGTTGTACTTGTATTTCTTACTATACAAAGTTTTTCGCAAATTGTTAACGAAGGTATTTTAAAAATTAAAGATGGAACCACCGTCTATTTTGCCGATACCTACACCAATAAAGTTGGTGCAACCCATAATAACGAAGGAAACTTACACTTAAATGCCGATTTAATTAATAATGGTACAATGGTGCTTTCCGCTAATGCAGATACTGCAAATGGTATTACCTATTTTGATAGTAGTACTGCTACAATTCAAAATATATCAGGAACAAATGCTGTGGTTTTTGAAAACCTTGAAGTAAATATGAGCAATGCTACAGTAAAAGGAGTTTCTGTTGCAGATAATACAGAATTGGTTGTAGAAAAAGGAGTTACCTTAACAAGTGGCGATTTACGATTGGTTAACGAAGCACAATTAATTCAAAAACATACTGGTACAAATGCAAATTCAGGAACTAAAAATTTGCTAAGAGATCAACAAGGTACGGTTGATGTTTACAATTATAATTATTGGAGTTCTCCTGTTTCAGGAGCTACTGCAAACCAATATCAAGTTGGCGAAGTTTTGTTTGACGGTTCCGATGCAGGAACAAATCCTTTTACACCACAACAAGTAACTTTTTCGAGTGCTTCACCTTGGAATGGAACGCCTGCAACTTTAACAGCAGGAACGGTAACCACTCCTACAAACCTAGAATCATATTGGATTTGGAAATTTGAAAACCAAACCATTGATGACCTTAACGGATGGACATTATTAAGAAATAACACTGCAATAAATGCAGGAATTGGCTTTACCTTAAAAGGAAACGGTGCTGCAACTGCAAATCAAAATTATACTTTTAAAGGAAAACCAAATGATGGAACATACACCTATGTGCTCGGAGTTGGTAATTCAACCATGCTAGGAAATCCATATCCTAGTGCTTTAGATGCTAATAAATTTATTAATGACAACGCAGCAGTTTTGTCCGATGTCAATACACCATCGGCAACAACAGGAGCTATTTATTTTTGGGAACATTGGGGAGGAAATTCACATTACCAAAGCGATTACCAAGGTGGTTATGCAACCTACACTTTAGCAGGAGGAACACCACCAACTTCACATCCGTTAGTTAACGGTGGCGGAACTAGTAGCGGAATTAACGGACAACGATATATTCCTGTTGCTCAAGGATTTTTTGTCGAATCTAATACAGGCGGAACAGTTACCATAGATAATAGCCAACGAATTTTTAAAGTAGAAGCTGCAGATTCGCATTTTTTTAGAAATGCAAACAATCCTTCTCAAACGGATGAAGTAGATACTACACCAAGAATTAGATTAGCATACAACAATCCACAAGGATATTACCGACAAATTATGACTGCTTTTATCGACCAAACACACGACAGACACGATATTGGTTACGATGCACGAATGGCTGATGTAAACAACGACGATATGTTTTGGGAAACAAATAATGTGCCTTTTGTAATTGATGCAAGACCGTTTAGCATTGAAAAACAAATTCCGATTGGATTACATGTAAGTACCGAAGGAACACATAAGATTTATCTATTCGAAGCCGAAAATTTCACCAATCCTATCTACATTTTAGATACCGAAACAGGATATACCACAGATATTCGTCAAGGTGATTTTGAAGTAGATTTAGTTGCAGGAGAATATCTAGACCGTTTTAAATTAGTGTTTCAACCACAATCTCCTTTAGATATTAACGATGTATTAAACGAAAATTTAAACGTGTTTTATACTAATACTAGTCAAGAAATCGTAATAAAAAATCCAAATGCTATTAAAATTTTAGATGTTTCGATTTTTGATGCAATAGGCAAATTAATTAAAAAAGTTAATCAAAACGAATTTACAAATATTTCAGAAATTAAATTACCATTTCACGTTGCAAGTGGCACATACATTATTCGTGTAAACTCTGATAAAGGAAAAGGTGGCTTTAAAATTATTGCTTATTAAAAATAAACTTTTTTGAAATATTTTTGTTAGAAACTAAATTGTAAAGACATGGCAAAATTTGGAGAAATTATTAATTCTGTTAATCCTACTTTAATAGATTTTTATCATGAAAATGATGAACAAGATACTATTATTCATAGCGTTTTACGGGATGTTGCAGCTGCTCTTGGCGATAAGGCACGAGTAATTAAAATTGATATTGAAAAAAATGAAAAATTAGTCGATGCCTTACGAATTAAAGGAAATCCTACTTTTATCATTTATAAAAATGGCGAAATGAAATGGCGACAATCTGGTGAACAAGATGCTAATACCTTAATAACACTTGTCGAAAAATACGTCTAGTTTTGTATGAAATCCAACACTAGATTTAACTCAACTACAAAGGGAACAGAATGTCTAAACTGTAAACAACCCATATCTAATAAAGATAATTTTTGTTCTAATTGCGGACAAGTAAACGACTTAAAACCCTTAAGCATAAAACAATATTTATCAGAATTACTTGCAGGTCTTTTTTCCTTTGATACACGAACACTTACCACACTTTACCAACTTGTTTTTAAACCAGGAAAAGTTACTAAAAACTATATTTCTGGTAAGCGAATGTGTTATGTAAATCCATTTAAAATGTATTTACACATTAGCATTTTATTTTTTTTAATTATCGGAATTATCAATATTTTAGATGATTACAAAGACGAAGAAAGTCTTGATGGTATCCGTTTAAAAATTACCGATACTGTAAAAACAAAAGATACCATTTCATTACATAAAATAACAGATTTAATAAATATTAGTATAGATAGCTTATTGATTAAAACAACATTTATAAAAAAAATAAAAGACACGACCTTAACAAAAAAGAAAAAAGAAAAACAATTAAAAAGCCTTATAGCTAATTATAATTCGGATTTATATAACAATTTAACAGAAAAATATACTTTTAAAAACGATTCGCTTAAAAAACGAAACGTTTTAAAAAAATTATATTTAAAACAACTAAACAAAAAATTAGCACAAAAAAAAATCACATATAAATTTTCTGACTCAATTAAACAATCAAATGACGAATTAATTATCAAAGGTATTTTTGGTAAAAAAAACGAATCTAAAATTAAACTATTTAACAAAAGTAAAACCAAAAATGCTTTAAAAGCATTAGACTCTTTAGGTATAAAACGCACAAGATGGAATATTTTTTTATACAAAAAAGTAAAAGATTTTAATAAAATACGATTCGATGAAGAATATAGTAAAGAATATTTACGAAATGGAATTTCAAAAATATCCATACTACTGTTCTTTATTTTGCCATTATTTACCTTGTTTTTTAAGATCCTATACTTCCGAAAAAAAATGACCTATACCGAACATCTAATATTTGTGTTTAATGTACAAACGGTGTTTTTTATATTTATAATTTTTGCTATAATTTTAGAGTTGCTTATTGATTTTGATTTTGTTGATCTAGCAATTTTTATTTTGTTTCCACTATATCTATTTATTGCTCTTAAAAAGTTTTACCAACAAGGATTTTTCAAAACAGTACTAAAATTTTTCTTTTTAAATATTGTTTTTTTCGTTTTAGCTACAATTGGTGTTTTAGTTGCATTTTTAGTAGCATTTGCATTTTAACTTTTTTTAAGTATAATCAAATTTAAAAAGTGTATTTTTGCCCGTTATTTACACACATTAATTTTATGAATACATTAATACAAATTTCACAATTCGTTTTTATCATATCCATTCTTGTAATTTTACACGAATTAGGGCATTTTATTCCTGCTAAATTATTTAAAACTAAAGTAGAAAAATTCTATTTATTTTTTGATTATAAATTTTCATTATTTAAAAAGAAAATTGGCGATACCGTTTATGGTATTGGTTGGATTCCTTTTGGAGGTTATGTAAAAATCGCAGGTATGATTGACGAAAGTATGGATAAAGAACAAATGAAATTACCACCAAAACCTTGGGAGTTTCGTTCAAAACCAGCTTGGCAACGATTAATTATTATGATTGGTGGTGTTACCGTTAATTTCTTTTTGGCTTGGTTTATTTACTCGTCGTTACTTATTTATAAAGGCGAAGAATTTATAGATAATTCCAAATTAAAATATGGAGTTTATGTAGATAGTATCGGAAAACAAATAGGTTTACAAAACGGGGATAAAATAGTTTCTATTGATGGTAAAAAGGTAGAAAAATTTAAAGATGTACTAATGGGAATTCTTTTAGGAGATCAAATTACCGTTACAAGAAACAACAAAGAACAAAAATTAGTCTTAACCGACGATCATAAAAAAGTTATTCTTGAAAACCGTGGTCAATTTGTTTTACCTGGTTTTCCTGCAAAGATAGATACTATTTTACCAAATTCAGCAGCTTCAAAAGCAGCTTTACAAAAAGGCGATATTGTAGTTGGAATTAACCAAAAAGCCATAAAATATTGGTACGAATTATCCGAAACCATTCCAAAACATAAAAAAGATAGTTTATCGCTTTCCATTCAACGAAATGGTAAATTAATGCAAGTTGCTGTTTTTGTGCCAGAATCTGCAAGGATTGGTATTGCACCAAATACAGATGTACTAAAAACCTTTACAACTACTAAAAAATATACGTTTGCAGCATCTATTCCAAAAGGATTACAACAAACCGTTGATGTATTATTAAAACAAGTTCGTCAATTTAAATTATTTAATGGTAAAGCACAAGGATACAAACACGTTAGCGGTCCTATCGGAATCGTTAAAATGATGCCAGAAACTTGGAACTGGTCTTTTATTTGGAACTTTACAGCAATGTTTTCGGTATGGTTAGCATTTCTAAACCTATTACCAATTCCTGCTTTAGATGGAGGTCATATAGTATTTTTATTATACGAAATGATTTCAGGTAGAAAACCAACCGAAAAAGTTATGGAAATTGCTCAAATTGTAGGCTTTGTTATTATCATGTCTTTAATGGCTTTAGTCTTTGGTAGCGATATTTATCATTTAATATTTGGATAATTTATCTACAAATAGGTATAAAAATTAAATCTGTGTAAATAAAGTTTTTATCCAAGTTAAAAAAGTAGTATTTTTGCACTCGCATTTTACAAAACATTCAAAATGAACATTACAAAAGAAAATATAGACAATTTAAACGCCGTTTTAAAAATAGATATTGAAAAAAACGACTATCAAGATAAAGTAGATACTATTTTAGAAGATTACCGTAAAAAAGCAAACATACCAGGTTTTAGAAAAGGTAAAGTTCCGATGGGATTAATTAAAAAACAGTATGGTCAATCGGTGATGTTAGATGAGGTAAATAAATTACTTCAAGATACCATTAACAAATTTCTAACCGAAGAAAAACTAGATATTTTAGGAAATCCATTACCAAAATACAACGAAGGGTTTTCTTGGGATAATCCAGAATTATCTTTTGAATTTGAATTGGGATTAGTACCAGAATTTGAATTGAACTTAGCTCCTAAAAAAGCAATTACGCAATATAAAATAGTTGCAGATGATAAAATCATTAACGAGCAAATAGATAATATCAGAGAACGATACGGGAAAATAAAAGCCGAAGAAGAAGTAACCGAAAACAGCAACCTTACAGGAACTTTTACAAACGAAGAAAAAGAAATTAATAAAAAATCTACTTTTAAATTCGATAAAATAAAAGGGAAAACACAACAAAAAGCCCTTTTAGGAAAGAAAATTGGTGATGTAGTTACGCTTAAAACGAAAAATTTATTTGATGATGATCATTTTATGCAGCACGTTTTAGGTGTAGGACACGACGATGCACATGGATTAGATATTGACGTTTCTTTTACTATTGACGATATTACAACTACCGAATTAGCAGAATTAAACCAAGAGTTTTTTGATAAATTATTTGGTAAAGACGAAGTAAAATCTGAAAAAGAATTACGTGCTAAATTAGCAGAAGGAGCAGAAAAAGAATTTGAACAACAAGCAAACCAACACTTGCTAAACGCTGTAACCGAAAGCTTAATCGAAAACACAAAATTTGATTTACCAGCGGAGTTCTTGCAAAAATGGATGACTGCTACTAGCGAAAACCCAATAACACCAGAACAAGCAAAAGAGCAATACGAAGAATCCGAAAAAGGTTTACGTTACCAATTAATAGAAGGTAAAATTATTAAAGAAAATAATTTACAAGTTACCTTTGACGAGCTAAAAGACCATGCTAAAAAATTCATTAAAGCACAAATGGCACAATACGGAAACTTAAATCCTGAAGAAAAAGAATTAGAAGAAATTGCCTTAAAAGTTCTACAAAATCAAGAAGAAGCAAAAAAATTACAAGATCAAATTGTTAGTCAAAAATTATTAGACTATTATAAAGAAAATGTAAAACTTAAAGAAAAGAAAGTTACTTACGACGAATTTGTAAAAGAAGTCTATAAATAATAAAAAAGGTTGCCGTTGGCAACCTTTTTTAATTTACAAATAATATTCCTTTGTCTTTTTATATATTTGTAAAAATATAACAGCAAAAATAATGAATTACATAGATATTATTCTAGCAATTTTATTAATTTATGGATTAGTAAAAGGCTTTAACAAAGGATTATTTACCGAAATTGCTTCGTTAGTTTCGCTACTTGTAGGAGTATATGGTGCTATTCACTTTTCGTACTTTGTAGGTGATTGGCTTAAAACAAAAGTTTCTTGGCAAGGAAATATAATTCAAGTAGTTGCATTTGCACTTACTTTTTTAATTTTATTATTTGGTATTTCCTTAATAGGAAAAATAGTAACTAAAATGGTAAATGCTGCTCATTTAGGCTTTCTAAATAAAATTGCAGGAGGACTTTTCGGAGCAACAAAAATTGGTTTAATACTAAGCGTAATAATTAGTATGTTTGGAAAAGTAAACGATACAATTCCGTTTATACCTAAAGAAGCTTTAGAAAATTCCGTTTTATATACTCCTGTAAAAGAATTTGCACCAACTATATTTCCTTCGATTTTAGAACAAGTCGAAAAAATTAAAAATTCAGATATTATTTCTGAAACAAAAGAAAAAATCAATAATTTAAAAAAAGATAATTAGTTTTTAACACACAAATTATGTCCGTAGCTAAAAAACAATATAAAAGAATTACCGTAAAATCGCTTCATGAAATGAAGCAAAATAACGAAAAAATTGCCATGCTAACAGCATACGATTATACTATGGCAAAAATTGTAGATCACGCAGGAATTGACATAATTTTAGTAGGCGATTCTGCATCTAACGTAATGGCAGGTCATGAAACAACGCTTCCGATTACACTAGATCAAATGATTTATCATGCGTCATCAGTTGTTAGAGCCATTGAAAGATGCTTAGTTGTTGTAGATTTACCTTTCGGGACATATCAAGGTAATTCGCGAAAAGCATTAGAATCGGCAATAAAAATTATGAAAGAAACAGGAGGTCATTCCGTAAAGTTAGAAGGTGGTTCGGAAATATCGGAATCTATTTCTAGAATTTTAACCGCAGGAATTCCTGTTATGGGACATTTAGGTTTAACGCCACAATCAATCTATAAATTCGGAACATACACTGTGCGAGCGAAAGAAAATGCCGAAGCTGAAAAATTAAAGGAAGACGCTCTTTTATTACAAAAATTAGGTTGTTTTGCTTTAGTTTTAGAAAAAGTACCTGCAAAATTAGCCAAAGAAGTAGCCGAAAGTTTAGATATTCCTGTAATTGGTATCGGAGCAGGTGCAGATGTAGATGGACAAGTGTTGGTTATGCACGATATGCTAGGAATGACCCACGAATTTAATCCAAGATTTTTAAGACGTTACCTTAATTTATACGAAGAAATGACAGGTGCTTTTAAAAATTATATTAGCGATGTAAAAGCAAAAGATTTTCCAAACGAAAACGAACAATATTAAATAAAAATAAAATAATGAGTATAGAAAGATTATTAAATAAACGAAGCGATGAATCTTGTGAACTTTGTGGACATAAAGAAAAATTAAGTGTCTATAACGTACTTCCTAAAACCGACGAACAAACCGAAAAAAATAGCATTTTAACTTGTGAAACTTGTAAAAATCAATTAGAAGGAAATACCGAATTAGATGCAAATCATTGGCGTTGCCTTAACGATAGTATGTGGAACGAAAATGTTGCAGTGCAAGTAACGGCTTGGCGACAATTATATAAATTGAAATATGCAGGTCAAGATTGGGCTTCCGATTTAATCGATATGATGTATTTAGAAGAGGATGTTGTAAAATGGGCAGAAGCTACTGGTGATCATATAGATCCTTCGACTAAAATAATCCACAAAGATTGTAACGGAAATATTTTATTAAACGGAGATTCTATTGTTTTAATTAAAGATTTAAAGGTAAAAGGTGGTGGTTTTACTGCAAAAAGAGGCGAAGCAGTACATCGCATTTCTTTAGTACACGATAACGCCGAACATATCGAAGGTAGAGTTGGCGATCAACATATTGTTATCCTTACCAAATATGTAAAAAAGACGAAATAATATAACAGCGTTGTAAAAATTGGGTAAAGTCATTATACCAAATTGAGAACTTTCTACTGTATTTGTATTATTGAATAAATAACATGAGAATAATATCAAGATGGACACCAAAGAATTTTGAGGAAATCACGCAAATAGTGAATAACAATTAAAAGCGTGGCATCGTGAAAACGAAAAAGCATCTTAGAAAAGCATAAACTTATTAAGGATCGGTTATAAAAGTTGGGATTATAAAAACAATTCAATAAAGAAATTTTATTTTTTTGACATAAAATACTGGTATTGATGATGGACTTTAGCAACGGTTGGTATAAGAATAGTTGCGGTTTTCAAGGCTCTACTCTAATTCTCAATCTATCACTAAACTTTGTTCAAGGATACGAACTTTGATTTTAACACTAAACCAACAATTATTTTATGCATTGCTAGTAGTTGTTTCTAAATAAACTGTATATTTGCAGAAAATATTCAATTTAAAACATTATTTAGAGTTATGGTATTAGAATTAAGAGTTAAAAATTTCAGGTCAATTATGGATTGGCAATCTTTTTCAATGCAAGCAGAGAATAAGGTTAATGAATTAGAAAATTCTGTTGTAGATTTATCTGGACACGATATATTGAGTTCGGCAATTATTTATGGTAGGAATGCATCTGGAAAGAGTAATATTTTAAAAGCTTTTAATGCTCTTAAATTTATGGTTATTAAATCGTCTGAATTTAAGATAGATAAAACAATTCCACCATATGAACCATATAAATTAGATGGGAATTATCAAAATGAACCTACAGAACTGTATATAGACTTTATTGCAAAAGATAATATCCGTTATATTTATGAAATAGGAATAAATTCGAATAATATAGAATATGAAAGGTT
>CAYOWM010000032.1:0-9815 GCA_964407635.1 uncultured Flavobacteriaceae bacterium | reverse complement strand
AATATTGCAGTAAAAATTACCTATGTAATTGATTTGTTTTAGCATTTTTATAAATTGTAACCAATGTTACTTATAAAAATGTAAATTTTTAGTCTTTTTGCCGACTAATAAGTTGTAAATTTATACCTTAAAAAAAATAAAATGACAGAATTATTAAATAAAGAATCGTTTTTAGAAAAAGTTTTTAATTACGAAAAAAATAAAGAATGGAAATACGAAGGTGATGTACCTTGCATTATTGATTTTTATGCCGATTGGTGTGGACCTTGTAAAATGGTAGCTCCGATTTTAGAACAATTATCAAAAGACTACGAAGGAAAACTAAAAATTTATAAAATTGACACTGAAGTAGAACAAGAACTTGCAGCAGCCTTTGCAATACGAAGTATTCCTAGTATGCTTTTTTGTCCGATGGATGAAGCACCACAAATGGCACAAGGAGCATTGCCAAAGCCACAATTGGAAAAAATTATTAAAGATTTTTTAAAAGTAGAAAAATAAAATTTTACTTTTTTTAAAATTGTAATACGATTGTAAAGTATAAATAAGGTCGTTTAAAACTTTGTTTTAAACGACCTTATTTCATTTCATAAATTTGCCGTACATTTGGAATGATTTTTGAATCCGATTTATACAATAATTAAATACCAAATTAAACCATAAATACCAATACATGAAAAAGCTTTTTTTAGTACTTTTTTTCTTTTCTTACTTCATCTCATCTGCACAAAATGTACAAATGGCATACGAATATTTCCGAAAAGGAGAATACTTAAAAGCTGCTAGTATTTATAAAAAATTATACCAAAAAAATAAACGAAATACTACTTATTTTAAATATTTAATTTCGTCTTATCAAGAAGCTAAAAACTATCAAGAAGCCGAAAAACTACTACTCGATCAACTTAAAAATTTTCCGAAACAACTTTATCTTAATATTGAATTAGGAAAAAATTACCATCTTAAAAATCAAGATAAAAAAGCAGATTCCTTATATCAAATTACTATCGAAAAAGTAAAAACAAACACACGAAATGTACGAATGGTTGCACGAGCTTTTCAAGATAATAGCATGTTAGACACTGCTTTACAAATCTACAAGGATGCAGTACATAAAAACCCTAAAGCAAATTACGATTTGTATATTGCTCAAATTTATGGTGAAAAAGGCGATATTGAAAATATGTTTAATTCGTATTTAACTCTCGTTGACCGAAATAAAAATTACTACACAACCGTACAGCGATATATCGGAAAATTTATTACCGATGACGGCGAAAATACCTACAATAAAACCTTTAGAAAATTACTGTTAAAACGAAGCCAAAACAATCCAAACACAGCATGGAACAACCTCCTTAGTTGGATGTACATGAAACAAAAAGAATTCCATAAAGCATTTATACAGCAAAAAGCAATTCACATTCGTGAAAACGGCTCTTTATATCCTATTTTTGATTTAGCAGTAAACAGTTTTGAAAATGCCGATTACGATACTAGCTCAGAAGCCTTTAATTATGTCATCAAACATACTTTAGACAGAGGACAAATTTTACAAGCAAAAGAATATTTGCTAAAAATAGCCATTAAAAAAGCAACATCCGATGCCGATTTAGCAGCAATTGACACCAATTTTCAAACAATCTTTTCGGAATACGGTTCAGGTAGTTTAACCATTCCTGTAAAACGATTATATGCAAATTTTTTAGCATTTCAACTAAACAAACCAACAGAAGCTATAGAGGTTTTAAAAAAAGCCAAAAAAGTTGCGTCAAACTCCTACGAAAAAGGTTTATTAAAAATACAACTAGCCGATATTTTAGTTTTTATAGGCAAATATAACGAAGCTTTAATTACCTATACACAAGCACAAACCGAGGATTTACGAAGTAGTTTTGTAGCACAAATAGCACGACTTAAAATTGCACAAACTTCGTATTACAAAGGCGATTTTGATTGGGCAAAAGTGCAACTAAAAGTACTAAAATCAGCAACTTCAAAATTAATTTCTAACGATGCCTTAGCACTAAACCTTTTAATCGGTGATAATATTGCTGGAGATACTATCCGAACTGCTTTAAAAAAATACGCTAAAGCGGAATTATTAGCATATCAAAATAAAACCAAACAAGCGATAGATACCTTATCGCTTGTATTAACCAATTTTAAAGGACATGCAATTGAAGATGAAGCTCTTTATAAACAAGCAGAGTTGTATAAAAAACAAAAAGAATATCCCTTTGCCGAAAATAATTACCAGAAAATAATACAATTAAAAAAAGACGGAATTTTAGTAGATGATGCTATTTATCAATTAGGATTATTGTATCAAAACCAATTAAACGATGTAGAAAAAGCAAAGGAAATGTATCAAAAAATACTATTTGATTTTCCGTCGAGTATCTACTTAGTAGAAGCACGAAAACGCTTTAGAAAATTACGAGGCGATACAATTGAAAATTAAAAATAAAAACAATGTACATATATAATGTAACCATAAATATCGAAAAAGACGCTCACGACGAATGGCTAAACTGGATGAAAACCGAACATATTCCGCAAATGTTAGCTCTTGGTAAATTTACCAATGCTTTAATGAGTAAAATAATGGTTGACGAAGAAAGCGGCATAACCTATTCCGTACAATATACAACCGATAGCAAAGAAACCTTGCAGAAATATTATACCGAAGATGCTGCTAGTTTACGTGAAGAAGGTGTAAAACGTTTCGGAAATAAATTTGTAGCATTTAGAACAGAATTAGACGTTATTCACACCGAAAAATCCAACTAATTTTGAGTGTACAAGCAAAAAAACATCTAGGACAACATTTTTTAAAAGACGAAAATATTGCAAAAAAAATTGCAACAAGCCTTATCGGAACAAACTATTCTAAAGTGTTAGAAATTGGTGCAGGAATGGGTGTTTTAACTAAATATTTGTTAGAAAATAAAAAAACAGAAACCTATGTTGTAGAAATTGATAGCGAATCCGTTGCCTATTTGCAAAGTTTTTTTCCGCTTTTACGAAATAAAATTTATGGCGAAAATTTTTTAAAAATGGATTTAAATACGCTTTTTAAAGGCGAACCTTTTGCTATAATAGGGAATTTTCCGTATAATATTTCTACGCAAATTGTATTTAAAACCTTAGAAAACAGAACTATTATTCCAGAATTTTCAGGAATGTTTCAAAAAGAAGTCGCTGAGCGAATTGCCGAAAAAGAAGGCTCAAAAAAATACGGAATTTTATCGGTCCTTACCCAAGCATTTTATAATGTAGAATATTTATTTACCGTTCCGCCAAATGTTTTTAATCCACCACCAAAAGTAGATTCTGGTGTTATACGATTAACAAGAAAAGAAAACTTTAGTTTACCTGTTGATGAAAAACTATTTTTTAAAGTGGTAAAAACGAGTTTTAACCATCGCCGAAAAATGTTACGAGTTAGTTTAAAATCCATGCAAATTTCGGATAATTTAAAAGCAAATCCGTTTTTAACCAAACGACCAGAACAACTATCCGTTGCTCAGTTTATAGAATTAACTAAATTGGTTGCTGAAGATTTAGGGTTGTAAAAAATGAATAAAAAAAATCCTATTTTAAAATTTTAAAAAACTTTGTTATTTTATTAATAACACTTTTTTCTTTTTTATGGTATTTTTTTGCTGTTAGATATGGAAAAGTAGTATACTATTTTGATAAGTACAAACTAAATGAAGTTAAAATAGATACTGTTATTACGAAACCACAAAATCAATAGTTTAAAAGGTATTTTTAATTATAAAACATCTAAATTTGAGGAGTTTAAAAATATCATTATTCATTTACTACATTTAAAATTTAGCATCTAAACAAAGCTAATTTTATGAATTTTTGTGGTTAAAAGTATCTATATTTTTTTCCAAAACTTTTTTTAATTCCTCTTTTTCTTTTGAGCAAAGATGATCGTGTTTTAAGGGTTTTATATTTGTTTTAAATAATTTAGTCATTATATTATTTTGTTCGGAATACAAACGACATTTTTTACATAAAAAATTATGAATAGAAAGGCGAATTTTATCAAAAGTAGTAGCTTCACAATATTGATTTTTATCACAAATTTGTGTCGCTTCTTTGCAGTTTATTATTATTTTATTACTCATTTTTTTTACTTTTTAAACCAATTTTTTTCCATACAACTTCGTAATTGATGTCTTGCTCTATGTATTATCACCCATAAATTAGACGAACTAATATTTAATTCCTTACAGATTTCTTCGGTTTCGAAATTACGAACCGTTTTTAATAAAAAAACCATTTGTTGTTTTTTTGGCAAATTTTTAATACAATATTCTAATACGGTTTTTAGTTCTTCGTTTTCTATATCTTTTTCACCAAGATTTCCCCAATCGGAAGGTGCTCGTTCTTCAATCCATTTACCAGAATTTTTACCATCTTCGTAAAAATTCATGCGAACTTCGGCTTGTCCTTTTTTAGAATTACTTTTACGATACTGGTCAATTATTTTTCTTTTTAAAATAGAAATCAACCAAGTACGTTCAGAAGCTTCGCCTTTAAAATTTTCCATAGCTTTTAAACTTGCTAAAAACGTATCTTGCACTAAATCTTTAGCTAAATCATGGTCATTTATACGCGAAATAGTATAATTAAACAGATAATCCGAATAATTATCTACCCATTTTTTAGGATCTAAAGTATGCTTCTTTATATTTGACATAAAATCATATTAGTCTGTAAATTTACATTTTTTTTTGGATATGGAATTTTTAATATTCTAAGCTTTCGGTATGAAATGTTTTTTAAAAACTTTTCACATCTCACAATGGTATATTTACTCACCAAAATGAAACAAAGCATCACCCATATTTACAATAGGAAAATTATTTACAGCAAGTATATAACCATCGTTTTTACATACAATTTTATGATTTGTTTCGCCATAAGTATCCATTATAAAACCTAATGTTTGTCCTTTTTTTACAAAATCGCCATTAGTAATAGTACTACTAAAAATTCCTGCAATTTTTGCACGAATCCATTTTCTGTTATGTATTTTAATAGATTTTTTTGCTTTAGGAATAGCAACTCTATCCGAAATCATTTTAAAATGTTTTAGAATATTTAAAGTACCATAAATTCCTTTTTCTGTAGCGTTTTCGTCTAATCGTAACGATTCACCACCTTCAAAAACTAAAATAGGAATGTGGTATTTATTACAAGCATTTCTAAAAGATTTAGGAATCAATTTAGAGGCAAACATATAAGGTGCATTAAAAATGGTTGCTAGGCTTTCTGCTTTTGTGTCGTTTGGTGTGTATCGTATTTGCGGAAAATTATTTCGTTGTGCTCCTCCTGTGTGGAAATCAATTCCAAAATCTACATTTTTAGCAATTTCTTTCATTAAATAATATGCCATTCTACTAGCTAACGAGCCATTTTTTGAACCAGGAAAACTTCTGTTTACATCCTTTCCATGCATATCTCTTGATAAATCTAAAAATCCGAAAATATTTAAAAGAGGTACAACAATTACACATCCTCGTATTATTTTATACGATTTATCAATAAGCATTCGTCTAATAAGTACAATACTATTTACCTCATCGCCATGCAAACCACCTTGTAACAAAATAGTTGGTCCTAATTTTTCGCCATTAAAAATATAAACAGGAATTTCAATAAGCGTTCCTGTTGGCAATCTATCTACAGGAATTTTGATTAATTTGTTTTCGCCTAAAGCAATTTTGTGTCCTCGTATTTCTACAAGTTCATTTTTAAAATTATTTTGAAACATATTCTTTTTCTATAAATTTAATAATTTCCTCTGCTACGTTTACATTAGTATAATATTCCATTCCTTGAAAACCTGGTGTTGAATTTACTTCGATAAGCAACGAACCTCGTTTAGAACGAATTAAATCTACACCACAAACAGGCAAATCTAAATATTTTGATGCTCTTAGCACTATTTCTTCTTCTTTATGTGTTAGTTGTACACGTTGACCGCTTCCACCTCGATGGATATTCGATCTAAAATCGTCTTTAGAGCCAATGCGTTTCATACAAGCAACAATGGTATCACCAGTAACAA
This sequence comes from uncultured Flavobacteriaceae bacterium, assembly GCA_964407635.1. Classification (GTDB taxonomy): domain Bacteria; phylum Bacteroidota; class Bacteroidia; order Flavobacteriales; family Flavobacteriaceae; genus S010-17. The sequence continues at coordinate 3,721 of CAYOWM010000032.1, read as the reverse complement.
TTGCACGAATATCTTCTCCGTTTGATTCTTGCACAAATTCTTGCAACATAATACTCGTATCCATACTAATAAAGGTATCAATAATAGATTTTGCAGATTTGTTAGATTCTGCTAAAATTACACCTAATCCATGTGTACCTTCTTGTAATTTTATAATTATCGGAGCTCCGCCAAGTAATTCAATTTGCTGGTCAATAGTATTTGGATTTATAGAAAACATAGTTTTAGGAATCGCAATATCTCTTCTTGCTAATTTTTGTAAAGTACTCACTTTATTTTGCGAAATACGAATTCCCATAGCACTTGCCGTAGTATAAATGCCATTTTGTTCAAACTCTTTAACCACAGCAACGCCATGTCTAAATACCGAATAACCAATTCTGGGAATGATTACATCTGCTTGATTAAGAATGTTTTCACCTTCAAAAATCACTTTAGAACCATTATCGCTTACTAATACCGAACATTTTGTATGATTAACTACCTTTACTTGGTGTCCACGATGTTCTGCTTCGGCAACTAATCTGTCGGTAGAATAAATGTTTTCACTCAATGAAAGAATTATAATTTTCATAGCTTTTTAAAAATTTTATAGTTAGTTATTAATGGCGTAATTTTGTTTCAATTTCAATTTTATTTTCTAATGTACGATGTACAGGACAACGATTTGCTATTTGTATTAATCGTTCTTTTTGCATATTGGTTAAATTGCCTTTTAATTTAATTTCTCGAACAAATTTATCAATTTTTGTGTTGTCCTCGGCACAACAATCCGAATCTTTTGCATGTTGTTTATAATGTTCTAAATGTACTTTAACCTCTTTTAAATCCCATTTTTTTCTATCTGCATACATTCGTAAAGTAATTGCTGTACACGAACCAAGGCTTGACAAAAGTAATTCATAAGGACTCATTCCAGCATCTTTTCCACCATATTTTTTTGGTTCATCAATCAAAATAGCATGATTTCTAGCGACAATTTCTGTAGTATATTTTTCTCTTCCAATACGAACAACAACCGATTTATCAGTAGATAATAACTCGTATTTATCTTTGTTAACATAACGATTTGCCCAACTTGAAATTACTTGTCCAACATAAAATGAATCTAATTTATTGGTTAACAAATGGTTTGCTCCATCAAGAGAAATAAAACTTTTAGGATGATGTGCTGCGCTGTAAATTTCACGAGCATTTTTTATTGCAACAATTTTATCTTGAGGTGAATGAAATACCAAAATTGGTTTTCGCATTTTTTTTAAGGTTTTTAGTAAATTTTTAGAATGAATATCTTCTAAAAAATGCTTTTTTATGGTAAATAAGCGTCCTCCTATTTCAAAAGTTGCTTCGCCATCTAGTTCTATTTTATCTATATGCTCTTCAAATAAATGCTCTACATGACTTGGACTAGAAGGTGCTGCAATAGTAGCTATTGCTTCTATAGAGTCAATAGTATTTGCAGCGTAAATTGCTGCTGCTCCACCAAGACTATGACCAATTATTATTTTTGGTGCTTGGTAATTTTTAGCTAAATAATTTGCAGCAGAAATTAAATCTTCTACATTGCTTGTAAAATTAGTATCTTCAAATTTACCTTCACTTTTTCCTAAGCCTGTAAAATCAAAACGCATTACTGCAATTTGATTTTGTGTTAATGCACGTGAAATATTTCTAACTGCAGTAAAATTTTTATTACCTGTAAAAAAATGCGAAAATAAAGCATAACTTAATGGCTTTTTGTCTATTGGTAAATCAATTTCTCCTGCTAAAACAAGGCCTTTGCTGTTTTTAAACGTAATTTTTTTGCTATACATAGTAAATTATTTGTCGCAAAAGATACAATAGATTTACAAAAAAATTGTACTTTGGTTTAAATTTTTACGAAATGCATGTGTTTAAAAAAGACAAACAATATATAAAATTTTGTAGCTATGGCTTTTTAAAAAACCTTCGTTTTTTTAATGCTTTTTTATTGTTGTTTTTTTTAGAAAATGGTATTTCGTACAGTAAAATAGGTATTTTATATGCATTACGAGAAATTAGTATCAATATTTTTGAAATCCCTTCTGGTTTATTAGCAGATACCTATGGCAGAAAAAATACGCTATTACTTGCTTTTTTGTCGTATATTATATCCTTTATACTATTTTATTTTTCCACTGATTTTTATTGGTTATTACTGGCAATGTTACTTTTTGGTATTGGTGATGCTTTTCGTTCTGGAACACATAAAGGAATGATAATGGATTATCTAAAAATACACAACTGGCAAGAGTATAAAATTGCGTATTATGGTAGCACACGATCGTGGTCGCAACTTGGTTCGGCAATTGCCGCACTATTTGCAGGATTTTTAGTTTTTTATTCAGGTAATTATCGTTTGATTTATTTGATGTCAACTATTCCGTATGTGCTTAATTTTTTTAATATTCTTTCCTATCCAAAGGAATTAAATTTTACATTAAAAAAAGAAAAAGTTACAAAATCGTTCGCTTCGGTTTTTACAAATTTTAAAGAAATGCTAAGGACTCCAAAAGTATTTCGTATTATTAATTCCGCAGCATTGTACACTTCTTTTTTAAAAGTAGTAAAAGATTATATACAACCAATTATGATTCAAATTGCTGTTTTAATACCTTATTTTAACACTATTGCTACTAAAAAGAAAAACGGATTAATTATTGGGTTGCTTTATTTTGGTATTTTTTTAACAACTTCTCTAGCTTCTAAAAATGCTTGGAAAATTTCTAAACTAAAAAAACACAATATTGCAAAAACCACCTTAATTATCGGATTTGTGATTGGTGCAATCTGTGGCGTTTTTATTCAATATGAATTTTGGTTTCTTGCATTTCTATTTTTTGTGTTAATTTATATCCTTGAAAATATTAGAAAACCTATTTTAACAGGAATTTTATCCGATAACGTACCAAACGAAATTTTAACTTCTGTGCTTTCTGCACAAAATTTTTATAGAACTATCCTTACTTCGGTTTTTGCAATTTTATTTGGATTTTTTGTAAATATTTTCGGAATTGGTATTTCTTTACTAATTATTTCCAGTTTATTTTTAATCTTAATAAGAATGAAAAAGAGTGCAAAAATTTAAAGATTAGACACTATTTGGTAGATTTAAATAAATTGCAATTACCATTAAGAAAATTATTTATAACCATTCTAAATAAAAAAAATGACATTTATCAGTGTTTGGAATTGCTAAAATATGTTACTTTTGTTACCATATTTAAAAAAACAAATAATGAGCGGATTTTTATCTTCATCAGTAGCACGAAAGTTTGCAATGGCACTTTCGGCTTTTTTCTTAATTTTCTTTTTATTAATGCACGTTACCATAAACGCCTTATCTTTATTTAGTGAGGATGCGTTTAATACTGCTTCGCATTTTATGGGTACTAACCCTTTAATACAATTTATTATGCAACCTATTTTATTAATAGGTGTTGTCTTTCATTTTGTTTTGGGTTTTATTTTAGAAATTAAAAACAAAAAAGCACGTAGCGTAAAATATTATAGTAATAATGGAAATGCAAATTCTACTTGGATGAGTAGAAATATGATTTATTCAGGTTTAGCAATTTTATTGTTTTTAGTATTGCACTTTAAACAATTTTGGGCTGAGGAAATTTCATATAAATATATCGAAAGATTACCTAATAACCCAACAAGATATTACGAAGAATTGACCGAAACATTTCATTCG
>CAYOWM010000031.1:0-9926 GCA_964407635.1 uncultured Flavobacteriaceae bacterium | reverse complement strand
TTAATGTATCAATGGGTTAATGTATCAATGGGTTAATGTATCAATGGGTTAATGTGTTTGGTTTTAATTTTATTTTTTTATGGTTTTTAATATGATTTTTACAGGAGGTTTTTTTGATTCATACAAATTTTGATTTTCTAACTTTTTTACAATTGCAGATTGTAGTTTCAATTTCATTAAATCCGAACTTGTCGAAATATGCTCTTCTCGTAATCTTTTTCGTTCTTTCGTTATTTTTGCTAAATACTGTACTTTTCTATCTACACTATGCGAACTGGCAATCATTATTAAGGCTAATGCCGTTAAAAAAATAATGAAAGTCCAATTTTTAGAAGCATCCTCATCCACTAAAAACTTACCTTTTAATATGTTGTATATTTTTTGCTTCATTTTTGTGGTTTGTTTTATTCTTTGTTTTTAAATGCTATTCTTAATTTAGCACTTCTGGCTCGGTTATTTTCTTTAATTTCTTCTTTGCTTGGGAGTATAAATTTTCCGTCTTTTTTAAAAGGAATACGTATATTTCCGTAAAAATCTTTTTCGGGTTCGCCTTCAAATTTTCCTTTCTGAATCAAGCGTTTTACCAATCTATCTTCTAAAGAATGATACGAAATAACACTTAATTTACCACCTTCATTTAACAAATCTATGGTTTGAAGTAAAAACTCTTTTAATAAATTTATCTCTTCATTTACTTCAATTCGGATTGCTTGAAATATCTGAGCCAAAATTTTGTGTTCTTTTGCCTTTGGCAAAAATCGTTTTAAGACTTCTTTTAATTCAAAACTCGTTTCAATTTTATTCTCAATTCTTGTTGCTACAATCTGTTTCGCAATGGCTCTTGAATTTCGTAATTCGCCATATTGAAACAATATATCGGCAAGTTTTTTTTCGTCGTAATAATTAATCACTTCATAAGCCGATGTTTTATCGTTTTGGTTCATTCGCATATCTAATTTTGCATTGAATCGTGTTGAAAAACCTCGTTCTGCTTCGTTAAATTGGTGAGATGAAACGCCTAAATCGGCTAAAATGCCATCTACTTTTTTAACGCCGTGAAATCGTAAAAAACTTTTTATATATCTAAAATTTTCATTTATCAATACAAATCGTTCGTCATCAATAGTATTTTTAAGAGCGTCTGTGTCTTGGTCAAAAGCAAATAATTTTCCGTTTTCACCTAAACGGTTTAAAATTTCTTTAGAATGACCTCCACCTCCAAAAGTTACATCTACATATATTCCGTTAGGTTTTATATCCAAACCGTCGATGCTTTCTTTTAATAAAACAGGATTATGATAGCTCATCTACATCGGTATTTCCCATTACTTCTTCGGCTAAATCTGCAAAATCACCAGTAGCATCGTCAATAGCTTTTTCGTACTTATCTTTATCCCAAATTTCTAAAATTCCTACAGCCGAAGCAACTACTACTTCTTTTGAAATTCCTGCAAAAACATATAAATCTTTTGGAATTAATAGTCGTCCACTAGCATCTAATTCAACCATTTTAACTCCTGCTGTAAACCTTCTGATAAAATCATTATTCTTTTTCTTAAAGCGGTTTAGTTTATTTATGCCTTCCATCATTTTATTCCATTCTTGCATAGGATATAATTCCAAACAAGGTTGAAAAACCGAACGTTTCAAAACAAAACCATCTGCCAAAACCTTAGATAGCTGTTTTTTTAAAGCAGAAGGCAACATTAATCTGCCTTTCGCATCTGCTTTACATTCGTATGATCCTATTAAACTTACCACTTTGTTATTTTCATTAGTCGTTTACTGGACAAAGATACAAACTTTTCCCACTATTTCCCATTTTTTACCACTTTGTTAATAACTTTATTTTAAAATTTTAACTAATTGATTATAAGTTGTTTATTTGTTAATAACATAAATTTTAACATTTTCTGAATAAGAATTAAAAGAAAAATAGTATTTTGACACAAATTAATTAACTTTGCAATTGGATAAAACACCAAGTGTTATATGAATAGAGAATTAAAAAAAGATGGCGATTTTACTTTTTTGGAAGCAGGAGAGGGAATCCCGTTAATTATTTTACACGGATTAATGGGTAATTTAAGTAATTTTGAAGGAATGTTTGATTACTTTCCTAAAAAAGGGTATCGTGTGCTAATGCCACAATTGCCAATATACGATTTGCCATTACTTAAAACAAATGTTAAAAATTTATCGAAATTTGTAAAAAGTTTTGTAAAACATCTGCAATTAAAAAATTATATCTTAATAGGAAATTCTTTAGGAGGACATATTGCCTTGTATTATGCTAAAATGAATCCAAGTCAAGTAGATGGTATGATTTTAACAGGAAGTTCTGGTTTGTATGAAAACACATTAAGTGAAGGATATCCTAGACGAGGCGATTACGAATATATTAAGAAAAAAGTACAAGACGTTTTTTATAATCCAGAAGTTGCAACTAAAGAAATTATTGATGAATCTTTTGAAACGTTAAATAATCGAAGTAAATTAATACGAACACTTACCATTGCAAAAAGTGCTATGCGACATAATATGGCAAAAGATTTACCAAAAATGGAAATGCCAGTTTGCTTAATTTGGGGAAAAAATGATACGGTAACACCACCAAATGTTGGAGAAGAATTTAATAAATTGTTACCTAATTCTGAATTAAATTGGGTAGATAAATGCGGACACGCACCGATGATGGAGCATCCTAATACTTTTAATAAAATAGTAGATCAATGGCTTGTTAAACATAATTTTATTTCAAAATAATTCCTTTTTTTAAGGTAAATACAAACACATGAAAATTACTACTGCTAAATTTGTAATTAGCAATACCGATGTTAAAAAATGTCCGCAAGAAAAATTACCTGAATATGCATTTATTGGCAGGTCAAACGTAGGTAAATCTTCGTTAATAAATATGCTTACTAACCATGGTAGTCTTGCTAAAATTTCTAATAAACCAGGAAAAACACAATTAATTAACCATTTTATCATCAATAATAATTGGTTTTTGGTGGATTTGCCAGGTTATGGGTATGCAAAAGTTTCCAAAAAGCAACGATCTAAATTCCAAGATATTATTTTTGATTATTTTAATAAGCGTTTACATCTTGTAAATACTTTTGTTTTGATTGATGTACGACACGAGCCACAAAAAATAGATTTAGAATTTATGCAATTTCTTGGAGAAAATGGTATTCCGTTTTCGATAATTTTTACTAAAGCAGACAAACTTGCTAAAACTAAGGTGGCAAAAAATGTAAAAAATTACACAAATGAAATGCTTAAAGTTTGGGAAACCATGCCTAAATATTTTATTTCCTCTTCAGTAGATAAAACTGGTAAAAAAGAAATTTTAGACTATATTGGTGAAATTAACCAAACTTTAATTAAGTAATTTTGCGTGTACTATCTAATAAAGATAATCTAAATGTTTTGTACGAAGACAATCATTTAATACTTGTAAACAAACGAGTTGGCGATATTGTACAAGGTGATAAAACAAAAGACAAACCTTTAAGCGATATTGTAAAAGAATATTTAGCAGAAAAATATAATAAAAAAGGGAACGTATATCTTGGTGTAGTACATCGATTAGATAGACCAACAAGTGGTATTGTGATTTTTGCAAAAACATCCAAAGCATTAGAACGACTCAATAAAATGCTTAGAAATAAAGAAATTAAAAAAACCTACCTTGCTGTTGTAAAAAATAAGCCTAATAAAAATACAGATACTTTAATTAACTATTTAATTAAAAATCCAAAAAATAATAAAACTACCGTATATAATAAGGAAACGCCAAAAGCTAAAAAAGCAATTTTACATTATAAAGTATTTAAAAATTTAGATAACTATACGGTTTTAGAAATTAATTTGGAAACTGGCAGACACCATCAAATTCGAGCACAACTTTCCGCTATAAAATCACCAATAAAAGGCGATTTAAAATATGGTTTTAACAGAAGTAATAAAAATGGAGGTATTCATTTACACGCTTATAAAATTTCGTTTATCCATCCTGTAAAAAAGGATTTTTTAGAAATAATTTCTATTCCTAAAAAGGATACTATTTGGGATACAGTTTTCAACAATTAGTCGTTTGTTATTAACAAACTTACATTTTTTACTCAAATTATGTTTTTTTTATTATCTTAGCAACCAAGAAAAAGAAAATAACCCTTACTCCTTCAAAAATGAATCAAATAGTAAAAAGTGTTCAAAGTAATTTACCTGAGGTAAAATATGCGAATAATTTTGATGTATCCAGTAAAAAAATATCTATTGTTTTAAAAAAGTATTTTATTGAAACCAAAGGTTTTAATCAGAAAAATCTCGATAATAAAGCCTTTAGTATTCGCAAAAACGAAAACAATATTCAATTTTTTGAAAAATTAAAAAACCATATAAATAAAGAAAATTTGAATTGTTTTTTAGTAAAAAACAAAACAGAAAATGGGTACAAATGGATTAAAACAAGATTTTATTTGCAGTCGGATAACGAAATAAAAATGGAATTTTTAAATGAAATTAATGATGTTTCAAAGAAAAATAAAATTGAAATTTTGTTCCATACTATCCAAAAAATTGAAGCAAATTTAAACCCAATACAGCAATCAAAGTATATTGAAGGATATTTGGAATACCATAATTCTTTTTCTTTTGATGAATTTATACGAAATAATTTTTGATAATTGTTAATAACTAAAGCTTGTTTGCCAGTTAATTACAGTAATAAAGAATAAGTAATCAACAATTTTATCAACAATTTATTAATAGTTATTAACAATTTACATTTTTTATGTTAAAAACTTTTATATTGCAAAAACTTTAAATTTCATAAACAATATTATGCGTGTTATTTCCCTCCAAACCAAACCAGTTGTAATAGAAAACCAAACGCTATTAAAAGAAAAAAAACCAGAAATTTTATCTCCTTTTGAAAAAGTAATTTCTATAAGTGCTAAAGCCATTTGTAGAGTTAGTACTAAAGGAAGTATTAAATTTTGTAATACAGAATTTATTGAAAATTCCGAATTTTTCGAAAAAGATTTAATAAATAATTCCATTGATACCATTAAGCATCCTGAAATGCCCGAAATTATATCTTTAGTTATTCAAAATAATTTAGAACAAAAACGAAGTATTGTTGCGATTGTAAAAAATAAAACAAAATTTGGAAAGTTTTTTTGGACGGTTTCTAAATACACGCCAAATACTACGGATAATTTTCAGATTGCATACCAAATTGAAAGTACTGGTATATCGGAATTTGCTAAAACTGAAATCACAAAACTATACAATAAATTATATAAAATTGAACAAAATACAGATGTTGTAACAGCATCTAAATACTTAATTGGTTTTTTAGAGGAAAAAGGGATGTCTTATTCTGCTTATATAAAACAATTAATAGAAAAAAGTCTATAATAATTTGAATTTAAATCCTTTATTAGAGTAATATGCAAGAATATTCACCAAGGTTTCTTGCATATTTTTTTTTGCTTTTCTACTATCATGAAATACAATAATATTGCCTGATTTTGCATTTTTAATGATATTGTTATAGCATTTTTTAGGAGAGCAATTTATATCAAAATCACCAGATAAAACAGTCCACATTATTATTTCATATCCTTTATTTTGTAATGCAGTTGCTTGTTTTTTTTTAATTTTTCCGTAAGGTGGTCTAAATAGTTTTGTCTTAAAATTTGGTATAACTGTATTAAAGGATTTTTCAGCTAGACCTACATTTGCGATATAATTTGTGTTTTCTGTTTTCCAACCGTTGAGGTGGTTTTGTGTATGATTGCCAATTTTATGTCCTTCTGCAAGAATTCGTTTGAAAATTTTAGGATGCTTTATTGCATTTTCTCCGACACAAAAAAAAGTAGCTTTTGCGTTATATTTTGCTAATGCATCTAATACAAAAGTGGTTATTTTAGGGCTTGGTCCATCATCGAAAGTTAAAAATAATTCTTTTTTTGATGTAGAAAAACGCCAAATATAATCCGAAAACCATCTCTGAATGCTATTTGGCGTTTTTACAAAATACATTTTAATCTTTATTATTTGTCCATTGCTGATTCTAATACCCTAAATATAGAATCAAAGCGTTTGTCTATTTTCAATTCAAATATAGAATCTTTTCCTTTACTTTCGTTCATAACATATTTGTAAAATTCTACGGTTGGTGTAATTTTATCAAACTGTCGCATCATTTCTCGATTACTCAATTGATTATTCTTGACAAACTCGGCAAATGTACTCAACTCTTTATCGTATGAATTTAATAATTTTATTGAAAAGTCTTGTGCCTTTTTGCTTTCGTTTAATTTATAATAATTTTCAATTACAGAAAGTGCTAAGCCTTGATTTTTAATTACATCGAAAGAAACTTTATTCAAAATATCGCTAATTATTTCTTTTGCAAATTCTTTATCATAAATGGAAGCAGTATCGACAATATTGCCATACATTAATAAATCGGTATCTACATCGTCAAAATACCGTCTTTTATCTTTGTCGTTTAATGTTGCATAATATCGAATGTTATCTTGAAAAATTGCTAACAGTATTTTTGCTATTTTACGTGCTTTTTCTTTCTTATCAATTGCGTAATAATTATCAATTAATCCTAAAGATAGGCTGTAATGTTTGTACATTTTAATTGGTAATTTTTCTACGGATAAATCTAGTATTTCTTCTGCTTTAGTGAAATTTTTTTCTTTGATAAAGGCCTCAGCTAATCTATTTAGATTATTACGATATGAAATGCTATTTTTTCTTGTTTCTATATCTACATATACATTTGGATTGTTAGAGGTTTTCCAATCTAATCCTTTAATGTTTTTGTACATAACAGAAGTATTAATACGTCCTAAATCCATTGGACTTCCTGTTTTTGTTTCTTTTTTGATAGGAACTAATTTGTATGCTAAACCATCTAATTGTAAATAATTTTTTAGCCACAGATATTCTTCATCGGCAAATGCTCCACCTGTAAAATAGATTGGTCTTTCCCAATTAAAATTTGCAAGAACATCTAACATTAAAATTCGGTTTTTAGTGATTCCATTATCGTCAATATCAAAATCAATATATGGTACTATTTTATCGGCATCCTTAGGGGAAACAATTCCATTATCTAAAACCTTTTGTTTGTCAACCATTAGTCGCAATTTGTTAGTTGGATACGTTTTTTCAAAATGATTGTTGCCACGAACATCCTCGTAAGTTTGCTTGTCGCTTGAGGCAATCCATTTCATAAAATCTTTTATGTCAATTCTGTGGTTTAAGTCCTTTTTATCAGTCAAACTATCTATGGCAATATCCTCTTTTACAGCAATTGCACTAACATCTCTAGGTACGTGGTATGCAACTTCTAAAGCTCCTACGCGATATTGGTTATGTGTTAATTGAGAAGGAATTGGTTTTGCATCATAGGTTTGTCTTTTTTGTTGGTCAATATACCAATCGGTTGCAAAAAGACTGGAATTTATTAGCTTTAAATCCGTTCTGTATTTTTCTACTTCTTGTAAATACCAAAGCGGAAACGTATCATTATCGCCAATGGTAAACATAATGGCATCTTTTTGGCAAGAATCTATATACGCTTTTGCATTTAGCAGAGCAGAGTAACGATTGGATCTATCGTGGTCATCCCAATTTTGGTTTGCCATTAATAACGGAACAGCAAATAAAGCAATAATGGATACTGCGATTGCAGTAAGTTTTGGATTTAAAAACTTTTTAAAGGTTTCGAACAATGCTAAAACGCCAAATCCAATCCAAACGGCAAAAATATAAAACGAACCAACTACGGCATAATCTCTTTCGCGAGGTTCAAATGGTTTTGGATTTGTGTAAAATAAAACAGCTAAACCTGTAAATAAAAAGAACAGCAACAAGCTCCAAAAACTTTTTTGGTCACGTTGTAGTTGAAAAAACAAACCAAATAATCCGAAAATTAAAGGTAAAAAGTAGTATGTATTCCTTCCTTTATTTTCTAAAACTTCTTTTGGCAGATCTTTTTGAGAGCCTAAAAAGAAACTATCGATAAATCCGATACCACTTAGCCAATTTCCGTGGTTATCAAATTGCCCTTCAATATCATCTTGTTTGCCTACAAAGTTCCACATAAAGTATCTGCCATACATATACCCAAATTGGTAATTAATCATAAAATCTAAATTTGCTAAAAAACTTGGTTTTTTAACATTTAAAAATTCTTGATTATCATTTAGGTATTTCATATAACCAGTTCGGTCTATTTTGCCAGACTCATAACCATCTAAAAAGGCTTCGTATTGTTGTTTAATTTGATCGTAATATTTTTGATAAAACGGGTCAATGTTGCTTTTACGTTTTAATTTAAATTGCGGTAATTCACCAGTAATCATAATATAATTATTGATTACGTTAGAATCTGGAGCGTTCATTCGTGGTATAAAACCTTTATGTTCATTTCCGTAATTAGGAATAGATTTTGGGTATTCTTTTTTGTTTACGATAACATATTTACCTAATTTTTTATCTTTTTCGTATTTTGGTTTACCATCGATGTATTCATTTCCTTCCTCTAAAGTTCTGTCGTACAAAGTAGTGTAAAAGTTATCGTAAAAAACATTGGCATCTCCATATTGTTCACGATTGTAATACGCTAGTAATTCTCTAGCACTTGACGGATTATTTTCGTTAATCATGGTGTTTGCATTTGCACGAATTGGCAGCATTAACCACGAGGAAAAACCAATCATTAAAAATAATATATTTAATATAAATAAATTGATTTTGTACATTTTTTGTTTTCGTGTGTAATTTAATCCGTAGTAAAATCCGAAAATTAATAGTAATCCTGCGATAATACTTCCTGAATTAAAAGGCATTCCTAAAGTATTTACAAAAAACAATTCCATTGCACTAAAAAACCGTAATGTAAACGGTAACAGCAATTTAAAGATTACTGCTAAAATTAAAATTGCAACTAAATTTGCAATAACAAAGTTTTTAATGGTAACATTTTTATACTTTTTAAAGAAGTATATCATTACAACTGATGGAATTACTAGTAAGGTAAGAATATGTACTCCAAAAGATAAACCAACAATAAAACTAATTAGTATTAGCCATTTGTCGCCTCGTGGTTTGTCCATTTCTTGTTCCCAACGAAGCCCTAACCAAAACAGCAAAGCCATTAAAAACGATGCCATTGCATATACTTCGGCTTCTACTGCGGAAAACCAAAAACTATCCGAAAAAGTGTATGCTAAAGCACCAACTACACCACTTCCGAAAATAGCAATAGCTTGTGATTTTTTTAAATTTTCACCTTTTTTAAGGAGCATTTTTTTTGCTAAAATAGTGATTGTCCAAAATAAAAATAATATGGTAAACGCACTAGATAAACCAGACATAAAATTTACCATTTTGGCAATATGTGTTACATCTGAAGTAAACATAGCAAAAAATGCTCCTAACATTTGAAATAATGGTGCTCCTGGAGGATGCCCAACTTCTAATTTTACCGAAGTAGAAATATATTCGCCACAATCCCAATAACTAACCGTAGGTTCTAGCGTTAAAGTATAAGTTATTAAAGCGATAACAAAAACAATCCAACCAACAATATTGTTGTATTTTTGATAGGTATTTAATTGCATGTATGTATATTTTAGTTAATCTGCGAATTTACTAAAATAAATAATAGCTTTTTATAATTATTTGTTAATATCTTAATTGAGTCCTTGTTTTATTTTAAAATTTATTTTACGTGTAAATAACAGATTTAGAACATATTACTTTTCTTTTTCTTTTTTTTATAAAAAAATGTTGCAAAATAAAAAGTTTGTATTAAATTTGCACTCGCAATTTGGCCTATGGTGTAATGGTAACACATCGGTTTTTGGTGCCGTCGTTCTAGGTTC
>CAYOWM010000030.1:0-9952 GCA_964407635.1 uncultured Flavobacteriaceae bacterium | reverse complement strand
TAAGCAAAGCTAATTCCATGAATTTTTGCGGTTAATATAAAAAAACCAATTTTTTTAAATACAAACGATTTTTTTTATAATCGATAATTGCTTTTCCTTTTTGCAGAATATCTGCTCCGATAATACCACTAACAGGTTTTGCCTTATGCTGTGTTAAAGCCATATTAACATGGGTTAAATCAAATAAAACCAAATGCAAATTATTGTATTTCCAATTACCAATTGCAATGTTATTGTTATGTGATTCTTGTGTTTGCATATCAATTGCTCCTGCTCCTGCTGCTTTTGTTGTAGAATCGTTTGCATCTAAATTAAAAACAGAAACTGCTTTAAAATCTACACAAGAATTAGAAGCTCCTGTATCTAAAATAAAACGCCCTTTTACATTATTAATTGTTGCTTTTACTTCAAAATGATTAGTTATTGTACGTTTTAACGGAATGCAAATATATTTTTTTCGTCTTAGAATTTTTTTTAGCTTCATTATTCAAAAATTAGATAGCAAACATAGTTTATTTCTTTTATATTTACGACTTCAAAACAAGATATAACACAAAATGCCAATTGTACAATCAAACTCGTTTAAAGTAAAAGGAGTTTTTAAAAATAAACATTTTAATACACTTTTTCGGTATTATACTACTAAAGATAAACCTAAATATAAACGAATTCGGATGACTACTAAAGATTCGGATTTTATCGATTTAGATATTTCTAGTTGCAATGCAAAAAAAACGATTATTGCAATTCACGGTTTAGAAGGAAGTGCTAATTCTTCGTATATTAAAAGCCTTTCGGTATATGCTAACAAATATAATTTTGATCTTATTGCTGTAAATCTTAGAGGTTGTTCTGGCGAAAATAACAAACTACTTGCGACTTATCATAGCGGAAAAACAAGCGATTTGGCTGAAGTTATTAAATATGTTTCCGATTGGAATCGTTACCAAGAAATAAATCTTGTTGGCTATAGTTTAGGAGGAAATATTGTGCTAAAATTTATGGGTGAATTCGCCAATAAAATGCCTAAAATAATTAAAAAAGCAGTTACTATTTCTGTTCCTTGTGATTTAAAAAGTTCTGCCATTACTATGGGAAGCAGATCAAATCGTATGTATATGAAAAATTTCTTGAAAACCTTAAAAAAGAAAGTATTAGAAAAACAAAAACAATTTCCTAAAGCAAACTTAAATATAACTGCTATTTTAAAAGCAACTAGTTTTAAAGAATTTGACAACTATTTTACTGCTCCTACTAATAATTTTATAGATGCAAACGATTATTGGAAACGTGCTAGTTCTAAACCATTTTTACCAAAAATAAAATTACCAACTTTACTAATAACCGCTCTAGATGACCCATTTTTAAATACAGAATGTTATCCGTTTAAAGAAGCAGAAAACAATGTCAATTTTTACTTACATACTACAAAATATGGTGGACATGTTGGTTTTTGCAATTCATTTCAAACCAAAAAAAATAATTGGTTAGAAACAGAAATTATTCAATTTTTAAATCAAAATTAACAAAAACACTACAATATTGAAAGTTTTTTTAAGTTATACTATAAAAAATAAGATATTTGCACTTAAAACCAAACCCTTGAAAAAATTATTTTATCTCTTATTTATATATGTACTTTCAAGCAATGCACAAACGCTTAGAAATTACTCTAATGAATTTTTAAATATTGGTGTAGATGCAAGTGCTTTTGGTATGGGAAAAGCAGTTACTGCAATTACCGATGATGTAAATGCAATCTATTGGAATCCTGCTGGTTTGGTAAATATTGAAGATAATCAAGCTGCTATAATGCATGCCGAATATTTCCAAGGTATTGCAAAATACGATTATGCTGCTTTTGCAAAACCAATTGATAAAATAAGTACTATTGGTATTTCACTTATTCGCTTTTCGGTTGATGATATTTTAAACACAACGCAATTAATTGACAGCCAAGGAAACATTGACTTTAACAGGATTAGCCTTTTTAATGCTAGTGATATGGCCTTACATATTGGATATGCAAGACAAATTGTTTTTAAAAATTTTGACTTTGGTGTAAATGCGAAAATTATTCATCGTAGAATTGGAGATTTTGCAAAGTCGTATGGCTTTGGCCTAGATGCTGGTTTTCAGTATAAAACAGATGCCTACAAATTTGGATTAATGCTTAAAGATGTTACTACAACATTCAATGCTTGGACAATTGATAGCGATGCTTTTGATGCTATTGCAAATGCCATTCCTAATCAAAATCAAGAAAAACCAGAAACCATAGAACTTACCAAACCTAAAGTGCAATTTGGAGTTTCGAGACTTTTTGAATTTGGACACGACTACAAACTAACCACCGAAATTGACTTAAATATGCGATTTTTAAAAACAAACGATGTAATCGCAACAGATTTTGTTAGTATCGATCCTGCAATTGGTTTTCAGTTTGCTTATGATGATATGATTTACCTTAGAGGAGGAATTAACAACTTTCAAAATCACACAAATTTTGATAATTCAAAAAATCTTTCTGTACAACCAAATTTTGGTGTTGGTTTTAAGTACAATGGCATTCAAATAGATTATGCGTTATCGAATATAGGAAGTTCGGATGGTACACTATATTCTAATATTTTTTCAATAAAAGTAGATTTTAGTTTTTTTAGATAAAATTTATTTTTCCTCATTAAAAAACACCTTATAATAGTGCATTTTTTTATCCGCATCGTAACCTCTTTCTAAATAATATGCAGCTGCATCAGGAGCATCTACATCAATATTAATCTTAATATTAGTATCTAATATTATTTCTGTTTTAAATGCTTTTTTTTCTTTTTTAACCACACGATCGGAAATAGGAAAGTAGTTTCGTAAGAGAATTTCGTTTTCGGCTTCAAACTCTTTTTTAAAATCTTTAAATTTTTCTATTTCGGTTTCTTCCTCAAATACCGTTTTTACAAATTCGTCATTATCCACCGAATCGTGTTCTTTAAAAAAATCAATAGTTGTGGCTAAAAATTCACTTTGTTCTTTTTTTCCTTCCTTTTCACGAATAACCTCATCGGAAAATGCACTACAAAGTGCCAAATAATTTTTAGTTTGCTGATGAATGTCGTCTGCCAATTTAATTTGCAGGAAATTTTTAATCCAATATTGAGCATCATAGGTATTGGTATCTACACTAAAAACAAATTTACCTTCAGAATCCGTAGTGTTTATAATCAAACAACCTTTATCTAATTTTCGCGGACTAATTCCTTCAGTTACAATAACTTCTATTTGATTTCCTTCGACATAGGTTTGAAAAAAATCCATTTTTGTTTCAATTTTAAAAACACCAATAGCTTCGGTTACGACATCGTTTATACCAATACCTTCAAACCTTGCCACAATTACATCACCAGTTTTTATATTTGCCGAATTAGATTGTTCGTACAAATGCTTTACAATATTTTTAGATACTTCAACAAAATCTGCTTCGTTTTTAAAAAGCGAATTGGTATAGGAATTCATTTCGTTAAGATTAATATCTGCATGATGCGTAAAGCGATAACTATCGGTAAGATTTAAAAATGGTTTTAGTAAAAAATTCAAAATCATTTTATAACTTTCCTCATCAAAAATCAAGGTGTTTTCCGAAAAGACATTACGTGTACTATTGTATTTATTTCCTACTTTATGGATAATAAAATCGGTAATTTGTACTAAATTTTTTTTAATCATTATAAAAATTAGTTTAAAAAATAATACCTAATAGCTATCTAAACCACTAGGTATTATTTTGAATATTTATATTTTATTACTAAAATCTAAAACCTGCATTAATACCTAATCTTGGCACTAAGGAAGGAGAACCTTTACTATCAAATAAATTTCTACCAAGACCTGCATATAAATCTAAGACAAAACCTCTAGGACTAATAAAGCTTTTACCTACGACAAAACCAAAAGCTCCATCGGTATATTTTAGTTCTTTTTCTTCGTATTCACCAGTACCAACATCACCAACTACTATTTCCTCTTTATAAAAATCCTTACCTGAATTTAAAGCAAAAAATGCTTCTGCATACACATTTTCAGTTCCTCCTAAAGCAAAATACTGACGATAATAAGGTGTTATGGTAAAATCTTCACGATAATTAAAAATGTTATTCGAATCGGATAAATTTTTAAAAACCGAAAGACCAACTCCAGACTCTTCGTTTAAAATATACATATAAGTAAGATCTAACGATTTAAAAACTGCTAAATCAAACACATCTAACTTTACTTCGTGTTCTTGTGCAAAACTCTGAAACCCGATAATTGCAACCAATACTAGTATTATTTTTTTCATGGAATTCTATTTTAAATTGAATATAACAAAGAAACAAAAAAAATCTTAATTTTTATAGGTAATATTTCCTTAAATAATTAATTATCTTTGCAACTTAAAAATAATACAAAAATGGCAGAAGAATCTGTAATAATACCACAAAAAAAACCAAAATGGTTACGTGTAAAATTACCTGTTGGTAAGGAATACACCAAATTAAGAGGTGTTGTAGATAAATACAAGTTACACACTATTTGCACTAGTGGTTCTTGTCCAAATATGGGTGAATGTTGGACAGAAGGTACAGCTACTTTTATGATTTTAGGCAATACTTGTACTAGATCGTGTGGATTTTGCGGTGTAAAAACAGGCAGACCAGACACTGTAGATTGGGAAGAACCAGAAAAAGTTGCACGTTCTATAAAATTAATGAATATAAAACATGCAGTAATTACTTCGGTTGATAGAGATGATTTAAAAGATGGTGGTTCCATAATATGGTCAGAAACGATTAAAGCAATTCGCAGAGAAAATCCGAAAACAACTTTAGAAACTTTAATTCCTGATTTTCAAGGAAATCATACAAATTTAAATAGAATTATTGCAGTTAAACCAGAAGTTGTTTCGCATAATTTAGAAACCGTAAGACGTTTAACTAGAGAAGTGCGTATTCAAGCAAAATACGATAGAAGTTTAGAAGTTCTTTTATATTTAAAAGAAAGTGGTTTGCCAAGAACAAAATCTGGGATTATGCTAGGCCTAGGTGAAACCGAAAAAGAAGTTATGGAAACACTACACGATTTAAAAAATGCCAAAGTAGATGTAGTAACTATCGGACAATATTTACAACCAAGCAAAAAACATTTACCAGTAAAAGAATACATCACACCAGAACAATTTAAACTTTATAAAAAAATAGGTTTAGATTTAGGTTTTAGACATGTAGAAAGTGGTGCTTTAGTGCGCTCATCGTATAAAGCACATAAACACATACTATAATTTTGTAAAAAAATACAGTTTGGCACACTGTTTGAAATACAGATAATACAAGCCGTAAAAAAGTTTGTTTTTCATAAAAAGATTATTTGAGTTAAGTTAAAAAGCACCTTTATTTTGGGTGCTTTTTTTCATATTCCTTTTTTTATGATACTACTTTACAAACTTTCCACTCTCTAACAACAACTCTAATTTTTAACAAAAAAAGCTTTGTTATTAAAAAAAATAAAGATATCTTTACCACTTATTTAATCTTAATAAATTTTAAACAATGAAAAAATTAATCTTAACAGTAGCAATAGGTATATTCTTTATTGCTTTTAGTAATGCACAGACAACAGTTGCCAAAGCAAGAAAAATAACAAAAACAGATGCTTCTGCATACAAAGATTATTCGGTAACAGCATACCAATGTCCGATGGATTGTGAAAACGGTAAAGTTTACAAAAAAAAGGGTAAATGTCCAAAATGCGGTATGGAATTAAAAGCAATAACTGGAGGTACTACTGCTACATCTTGTGCTGGTAAAAAAGGAAAAGGATGTTGTGCTGGAAAAAAGGCATGTAAAGGAGCTTCTTGTGCTGGAAAAGCCAAAGCATCCTGCTCTGGAAAACCTAAAGCTTCGTGTGCAGGAAACGCTAGAACTTCTTGTGGTGCAAGTAAAAAATAGTACATTTCTTTTTTAAAGAATACTAAAGGCTTGTAAAATATCCAAAGATATTTTACAAGCCTTTTTATTTTTCTTAAAATTTAGCGTAGTTTTGTAACAGAAAACTAAAACACACAAAAAATGTTAATAATTGGTATTGCAGGAGGAACAGGTTCAGGAAAAACAACCGTTGTAAATCAAATTTTAAATGAAATTTCTGGAGATGAAATTTGTGTTATATCGCAAGATTCTTATTACAAAAAAACAGATAATTTAACCTACGAACAACGAACCAAAATAAATTTTGATCATCCAAAAGCTATTGATTTTGAACTTTTAGTAAAACATTTAAAAGACTTAAAAGAAAATAAAATAATTGAACAACCTGTATATTCGTTCGTAACACATAACAGACTAAAAGACACCTTACGCACTCATCCTAGAAAAGTAATAATTGTAGAAGGTATTCTTATTTTTAACAATATTGAACTTCGGGATATGTTTGATATCAAAATTTTTGTACACGCAGATGCCGATGAAAGGTTAATACGACGATTACGCAGAGATATTAAAGAAAGAGGTCGTGATTTAGACGAAGTTTTAACAAGATACCAAGACACACTAAAACCAATGCATCAACAATTTATCGAACCTACAAAAAACTTTGCTGATATCATCATACCAAACGATAGATATAACACCGTTGCAATTGATATTGTTAGAACTGTAATTCATCAAAAACTAACTTAAAAGATGCTTAAAAAATTAAATAAGCGAACTAATTTAATCCTATTAGTATTCTTAATTTTTATTATTTGGATGCTTTTTTTTGATGAAAATTCATTTTTAACACATCGAGAATTAAACAAGGAAATTGAAAAAGTACAAAAAACAAATACTTACTTTAAAAACGAAATAAAAAAAGATCAAAAAACCATAAAAGACCTTCAAAATGCCGATTCCTTAGAAAAATTTGGTAGAGAACACTATCTAATGAAAAAAGAAAATGAAGAGATATTTATCATAGAAACCGATTCCATACAATAAAAAACCATGCAAGAATTCCTTTTTAACGATTTTAATCCTGTTTCCGCAAAAGAGTGGAAACAAAAAATACAATTTGATTTAAAAGGAGCAGATTACAACGAAACACTTGTTACTAAAACCAACGAAGACATAACTATTAATCCGTTTTATCATAAAGATTCGTATAAAAGTTTAAAAATACCCAAACCAAACCAAGATACCTTAGTTTGCCAAACAGTATTTATTGCCTCCGAAAAAATCGCAAATAACATTGCTAAAGATGCTCTTTTAAAAGGTGTAAAATGTATTCGATTTATTGCAAATACTACATTTAACACAGATATTTTATTTGCCAATTTAGACACACAAAAATTTTCGTTTATTATTGAATTGAATTTTATAAATCAAGATTTTTACAAACAATTAATTGCATACATAAAAAATAAAAACATACAATTATTTATCGATTGTATTGGTAACCTCAACAAAACAGGAAATTGGTTTACCAACCAAAAAACAGATTTTAATTTTTTAAAAAATATACAAATTTGTAGTGTCGATGCTAGTATTTATCAAAATGCAGGAGCAAACATAACACAGCAAATTGCCTATACATTAGCACATATTACCGAATATTTTAATGCGGAAATTACACCCAAAGAAATCCAAGTAAAATTTTCCGTTTCGGCTAATTTTTTCTTTGAAATAGCAAAACTTAGAGCATTTAGATACTTATTTAAAAAATTAAGTGATGAATTTGGAATACCTTGTAGTTTGAATCTAATCATAATTCCTTCTAAAAGAAATAAAACTATATACGACTACAATGTAAATATGTTGCGAACAACAACAGAATGTATGAGTGCTATGCTTGGTGGTGCATCGGTAATTTGCAATTTAGCATACGATAATCTATATCATAAATCTAATGAATTTGGCGAGAGAATTGCTAGAAACCAATTGCTAATTTTAAAAGAGGAAAGCTATTTTACCGAAGCATCAAAAATTACGGAAGGCTCGTACTATATCGAACAAATAACACAACAACTTGCCGAAAAAAGTTTAGCTTTATTTAAAGAAATTGAAAAAAATAGCGGTTATCTTTCGCAAGTAAAAAAAGGAAGTATTCAACGAAAAATCAAAGAAGCTGCTACGAAAGAACAAGCACAATTCGATGCAGAAGAAATAGTTTTATTAGGTACAAATAAATACCCAAATCTTGAGGATAAAATAAAACACGAATTAGAATTGTACCCTTTTCAGAAAAAAAGATCGATAAAAACTATAATCGAACCTATTCTAGAAAAACGACTAGCCGAAAAAATAGAACAAAAAAGACTTAAAAGCGAATAATTTATTTATAAATAAAACACCCATTTAATTACGAATAATTTTATTTATATCGCTTTTTTTTATTATATTAGCATTTTATAATAAAATTAGCATATGAAAGTACCATCCAAATCTCGTAAAGAATGGCAACAATTACTCAGTGGAGAACTAGATATTCCGTTAAGGAATTTCTTTTTCCAAATGAAAGTTACACAAGCAAGAACACAAATTGAAAAAGGAATTGTATCCATGGAATCTGCTATAAACGATTTACATACTCTTTGTAATAAATTTAGCAAGGCAAAAAATATGCCTGAAGATTTAAAACGTATTTTTGGTGAAAATTATATGGATGATGTGCCTGAAAAAATTATTGCCACAAAAGAAAATAAAACTTCATATCTTACAGATATTGCTAAAGAAAAAACAAATAATGATAGCAATAAAAGTATTCTTGAAAATATAAAAGCCGAAAGAGAATTACTTTTTTTAACAAAATCCTTAGAACAAAAAGAAAAAGAATTACAGGATAAAACTAAATTAATAATAACATTACAAGAAGAACTAATTCTACTACGGAAAAAAAATCGTATTCTGTACGAAGGTCTGCATAAAATTGAGGAAATTAAAAAAGAAAATCAAGAAACGGAAAACGAAATTAAAAATGAAAGTAAAAGTGGTTGGTCTTTTTTCAATTTATTTAAAAAATCCAATTAAAATAAATGCTCATGGAAAGTAAATTATATACATTTGAAGAAGTCGTTGCATTTATAAAACAAGGATATGTATTAACTTTAGCTGGTGATGAAAAAGTTTTAAACAATCTGCCTCCAGGAAATTGGATTGCAGGTACAATTCCGTATTTTATGGATATTGACCAAGGTAAATTTAATCAAGACATGATATTTGTAAACCAAATAACTACACATAATGGTGCGTATAACATAAAGGTTTACGATGAAAATTCTATTACACAAATTGTAAACGATTCGTATGAAAATGGATATACGATATTAATTATTCCTCCATTTCAAAAAATACACGAAGAATTTGCAATTCAAGCCGAAGATATTAATGGTTTATACAATAATCCTATTACAGGTTGGATTGCAGGAATGGATTTAAACTCTTCCGATTCGCCAAAAACATATTGTGGTCTTACTGGTCAAATTTATTCGGATAGAGGTGTTGCAATTCATGTAAAATTACCAGAAAACATGTTTGCACAAATAGATATTGTAAATATTTTTGAACCAAATCCAAATAATGATGAAATAAAATTCTACAACAATAGTTTTGAAGTTACAAGCTGTATGATTAACGGAAAAGATACAAATCTTGCACAATACATTACAGAAAATAATATTGATACAAAACTTCCGCTTGTAGCAAATTATACTGGAGCATCTATAAATGTTAGTATAAAAGAAGTAGATGCCGAAAATGGTAAAGTTAGTTTTTTTGCACCTGTATTTAAAAGTAAATCTTATAAATTCCCTAAGGAAGTGCCAAATTACATAAACAAATTTGAAATGCAAACCACAAATTTAAATCCATATAACGCTTTTTCGTGTAATTGTATTTTAAATTACTTATACGGAGAATTAGAAGGTAAAAAAATCAACAACGTAAAAGGA
>CAYOWM010000029.1:4150-10054 GCA_964407635.1 uncultured Flavobacteriaceae bacterium | reverse complement strand
AAAATCCTAACGCACAATCACAGTTTAAAAATTACAAATACCTTTCTGTAACAATTTTTAAGTGATGTAAAACGTGTCCACTTAAAATATATCCTAATGCTTTTACTGAAATTGCTACGTCATTTGCACTTCCTTTAAGCTCTAACATTTCATTTGAAATACCTTTAAACATTAATATATTTGCTTTTCGTAGTAAGGAAAACTCTTTAAGTAAATCTATAAATTCAAGATTTTTACTATTGGCATTCCAAATATATTTTTGTTCGTCAAAACCTGCAAGATTAGTTTCGTCTTGTCTAGAAATTCGCAATGCACGATATGCCATTACACGCTCAGTATCAATAAGATGTAGTAATAATTCTTTTAAAGACCATTTTCCTTCGGCATACACAAAATTTTGTTTTTCGGTTGGTACATCACCTAAAACAGCAAACAATTCATTTAAGCTATTTTGCAAATTGGTTAGTATGCTTTCGTTTAAATTTACCATATTAATATATGGCTGAAAAAAACCATGGTATTCGTCTTTAAATAATTTCATTTAAAATAAATTTTTTATTATCATTTCTTCCGAAACACCTTCGGCATCTGCTTTGTAATTTCGTACCATTCTGTGGCGTAAAATTCCGTAGGCAACAGCTTGTACATCCTCAATATCTGGTGAAAATTTACCGTGAATTGCAGCATGTGCTTTTGCACCTAAAATTAAATTTTGCGATGCTCTTGGACCTGCTCCCCAATCTATGTATTTTTTTACCATTTCGGATGCTTCTGCACTATTTGGTCTTGTTTTTCCTACCAAATTTACAGCATATTCTACCACATTATCGGCAACAGGAATTTTTCGTATTAATTGCTGAATTGCAATAATTTCAGAAGCACTTAAAATAGATTTCACGCTTTCTGTTGTATTGGTAGTTGTTGCTTTTACTATGGCAACTTCTTCGTTAAAAGTAGGATAATCTAAAAATATAGAAAATATAAAACGGTCTAATTGTGCTTCTGGCAGCGGATATGTTCCTTCTTGCTCAATTGGATTTTGCGTTGCCAAAACAAAAAACGGTTTATCTAATGAGTACGTGTGTCCTGAAACTGTTATGGTTTTTTCTTGCATTGCCTCTAAAAGAGCTGCTTGTGTTTTCGGAGGTGTTCGGTTAATTTCATCTGCAAGAATGATATTTGAAAATATTGGTCCTTTTATAAATTTAAATTTTCGGTTTTCATCTAGAATTTCACTACCAATTATATCGCTTGGCATTAAATCTGGTGTAAACTGAATTCGTTTAAAATCTAAACCTAAAACTTGTGAAACCGTATTTACCAAAAGTGTTTTTGCCAAACCTGGCACACCAACCAAAAAGGAATGTCCTCCACAAAATATGGAAAGTAACACATGATCAACTGCTTCTTCTTGACCTATAATTATTTTTGAAATTTCTTGCTTTAAACTTTTGTATTGCTCTACTAATTTTTTTACCGCTGCAACGTCCGACATAGTCTATTTTTTTTAATATTTTGAGAAGTGGTAAATATACTAAAAAATATTTATTTGATGGCGAAAAAATAAGGTCATATAAAAACGCACTAATTTTTATAAATTAGTGCGTTTTTTACAATTTTTTATACTCAAAAAATTATTTTTTTAACCAGTTGTATTGGTAATTACAGTCTTTATATTGGTTGTGAATTTTAATATAGGTATTAGTAATTTTATCTTTAACCCATTGATTTATAATTTCTTGTTTCTTTTTTAATAATGCTAATTTTTTAATTTTAACATAATCTTTATCTAAATTTGCAATATGCGACTCGGTTTTTTCTTTCACCATCATTATTTTATACATCTTTTTACCTTCACGAGTTTCATCGTAAAAAACATCGGAAATTTCGCCTACTTTTAAACTGTTAATTCGTGCGTATAAGGCAGGATCCATTCGTGATAATTCAAAATGTACATCGTTTGTTGTTGGATTAATTAACAAACCTCTATTTTTATTGGTTTCTTTATCAGATGAGTATTTTTTCACAGCATCTTCAAAAGTTAATTTATTAGTTAAAATATCGGTTTTAATTTGCTTTAAAGAATCTTTTGCTTTATCTAACATTTCGTCAGAAATTTCGGACTGCAATAAAATGTGTCGCACATCACGTTGTTTTCCTTTAATTTTTTCCACACGTAAAATATGGTATCCAAATTGCGATTTAAAAGGCTCGGAAATTTCGCCTTCTTCTAAGCTAAAAGCCACTTCTTTAAACTCTTTTACAAAAGGCGTTTCGGTAGTCATACCTTTATATAAACCACCAGCACCTTCTCCATCACCAGCAGCAGAAGGATCGCTTGAATATAAAATTGCTTTCATTCTAAAACTAGCACCATTTTCTATATCTTTTTTAATTTTATTTAATTTATCAATAAGTACTTGGTTTGCTTTTTTATCGTTTTGTGCATTGATTACAATTTGTCCGATTACGACTTCTGTTCCGAATTCAGGCAAGTTGTCTTTATCTTTTAAAGAGTTAAAATAACCTGTAACTTCTTCTGGAGTAACGTCAATATTTTCGGTAATTTTAGCTTTCATTTTACGAACGTAGTTTGTTTCTTTTTCAACGTTAAAAAGCTCTTTTTTCATATCTGCCAAGTTATTAAAACCAAAAAATTCAAGCATTTTTTCATCGGTTTGTAATTGGTGTTTAAAATATGCTATTTTACGATCTACTTCACTTTGAATTGTCGCTTCATCCACCTCAACACTATCTACCACAGCGTGATGTGCTAGTAACTTATCGGTTAAAATTTTCTCAATAATTTCACATTCTGTAATTTTTGAGTTTTCATTTTCTTGTTCTACTTGCATTTTTGCAGCTTTCACTTCGGAATATAGCACAATGTTTTTTCCTACAACAGCTGCAACACCATCTATTTTTTTCTTTTGAGCTTGTATGTTTATTGCTAATAAGCCAATACATACAAAGGCGAATAATTTATTCATATATTTTAAATTTTCCATTTTTAACTGCATCATTAAGTATTGTTTTTTCTATATTTTTTAGCACTTTTAATTTTCTGTTATGTAAAATCATTTGTTTAATAGTTGGCTCTACGTAGCTTTTTGGTGCTATTTGGTTTCGGTTTAAGAGTTTATTAATTTTAAAGACATAAATATCCAAACTATCCTCTTTTTGTATAAATTTATTTTCTTGTATTAATTTTTCATCAATGGATTTAAAAGGTGTAATCATTTTTGCAACATCACTATATTTAATCCATTCGTCGTGTTCTAAATGATATGCTTTAAATTCTAAATTTCTACTTTTTAAAGAGTCTAAATCCTCTTGTTTATCAGATGTAAACATTTTTAAAATATCCTTTAAATCTACTGCATCTTTAGTAATTTGCAAAAATTTTAATTGAATCAGTTTTTCATTCAATTTAAAAATATCCTTATTTTCTGCATAAAATTCCGAAATATCATACTCCTTTATTATTGTATCCAAATTTTTAGACACCAACGCTTCTTTATATTTATTAATTAACAAATCTTGTTTATATTTTTTTACAAGTTTATCAATTTCAGCTTGTTCATCCGATAAATTTAACTGTGCATTCTGAAATAGCAGTTGCTGTTTTGCCCAATTATTTATGTACTCTTTTACACGTAAAATACTATCTTCTTTTTTTATGTTTCTAGATATTACAACCTTAATATCATCTTGATATAAGTTAACATCACCTACAGATGCAATTATTTTTTTCTCAACATCATTTTTAGGTGTAAAATAATTACAAGCATTAAAAAAAATAGAAATAAGTAAAAAGAATATTATTTTTTTAAACATTATTATTTATACCGTTTTTTTAATTTTTTAAGCGTTTTTTTATTTACTTCTACAGTATATCTTTTGTGTAAATCTTTAATCCATTCTTTTTCTAAATAATCTTGGTAATCGCTTATAACTTTACCTTTTGTTTCGTCTAATTTTTTAGGAGCTTCTGCTAAAACTTCTTTAATACGAACAATTTTAAAATCATTTTTTTTGTTTTCTACAATTTTAGAAACACCTTTTTTTATTTCTATACCTTTTGGTAATCTAGACGAATCAAATTCATACGTTCCGCTAGTAAATAGTACGTGAATGGTTGCTCCTTCATTAACTAAATCTTTAATTTCATCAACTGTTTTACCTTGGCTAAGTAGTTTTTTAACCATTTCGGCTTTTTCTAATTTAGTACACGAAGCAATATCTGCATCTACGCGTTTTTTCCAATTGTAGTTACTTGCATTTTTATCGAAAAATCGTTGCAAACCAATAGTATCTTTTTCCGCTTTAGTCCAAATTTTCTTTTGTAATAAATCAAACAATAAAAGACCATCTCTATATTCTGTAAGCGTTGAACCAAAATCTGGATTAGTATCGGCAAGATGCTCTTTATAATAGGCAATCACCATATCATCAATAAATTTTGAATAGGTATTACGAGTGCTTTTTGCTAAATAATCTTTTAAATCTTTAACTGTATATTTTTTTTCTTTAATAGTAAGAATTAGGTTTTTATTAATGGAGTCGTTTTTTCTATTGTTCAAAAATGCATCTAAATTAGCTTGATTTACAACCACACCATATTCTTTTTTAAGACGATTTGCAATAGATTTACCAACTAAAACCGAACGATCACCTTGCTCAACCTTTTTTGCAAGAGCATCTTTAAGTTCGTCATACGATCCGATAGGAAACTTTTTAATTAGTTTAACAATATGCCAACCAAATTTGGTTTTAAAAGGCTCGGAAACATCGCCAACTTCTTTTAGTTTAAAAGCAACATCTGCAAACGAAGGCAACATTCTTCCGTAAGAAAATTTACGTAAAATTCCACCTTTACTAGCAGTCATTTTATCATCGGAATATTGTTTTGCTAGACTTTCAAAAGTATCTCCTTGTTTAAATTTATTGTAAATATCTTCTGCTTGTTTTTTTGCATAATTTGGATCGCTTTTTTTCTCTTTAATCATAATATGTGCAACTTGCACTTCTCCTTTAGATAATTTTTTATCATCCACACCAACAATATGAAAACCAAATCGTGTTCTAAAAGGCATAGAAATTTCGCCAACTTTAGTGTTATAAGCAGCACTTTCAAAAGGATACACCATTGAAAAAGCAGTAAAATATCCTAAACTTCCACCATTTTCTTTTACACTTGGATCTTCCGAATATTTTTTTGCAACTTCTTCAAAAGGTTTTCCTGCTAAAATTTCCTCTCTAGCTTTTAAAATTTTATTGTATGCTTTTAAAGTATCCTGTGGAGAGGCATTTCTGTTAAGTTTTACCAATATATGCTTTGCTTTTACTTCGTATTTTGTTCTTTCATAAGCCTCTTTAACTAATTTATCGGTTACTTTACGGTCTTTTAAATACGGTTCGATAAGTTGCTTTTTATACTTATTAAATTCCTTTACGTACGACGGAATAGTATCTAGCTTCATATCATACGCTTGTTTTAACTTTAATTTATAGTTTATAAACAAATCCAAATACTCATCAATATTCTTTTTATTTTCTTCACTTACAATATCTTTATTTTTATTGTAAACGTGTAAAAATTCCGATTGATAAACAGGTTTATTATTTACCGTAAACAAAACTCTATCTTTTTTATGCTGTGCATTTGCAAAATTAATCGCAGTTAAAAACAGTAAAATAAAAATTTTTTTCATCTTTTTTATAAATTAAATTTAAGGTACAAAAGTACACAATCTCTTATTAAATTTCAGGTTTCAAAAATATATTTTTTAGCACAAAAACTTGTTAAAAAAATCACAAAGATATTAAGCCTTCAATCCTTTCAACTTCTTTGTATTTATTAATTATTTCTCTTTGTTTATTTACTAGTTTGATTTGTTCTTG
>CAYOWM010000029.1:0-4140 GCA_964407635.1 uncultured Flavobacteriaceae bacterium | reverse complement strand
GCATTAAAGATAAAATACTAATACTCGTATATTTTCCGTTTTTAGACAATCGTGTAGTTATTTTTACTTTTGGGTGATCAAAAAAAGATTGCAATTGTTTTAATTTTTCGTCATCTGTCGGAAGTATAAATTTAAACAAATAATCCGAAGGAAAATTGGTTGTATTATCAATAGTTTCTTTTAATTTTTTATAAAAATCTGCTTTTTTAGTCATAATTTATTTTTTATCTATGCGAATGTATAAAAGATTTTATTTTATACCATAATATTTAGCAATTATATTATTTATCTTTGCTCCATTAAATTTTACAAATAATGCAAAAAAAAATTGTAATTACAGGAGGTCCTGGAACAGGAAAATCAACCGTTATTATAGAGTTAGAAAAACGAAAATTTGCTTGTATGCACGAAATATCACGAGAAGTTACCCTAATGGCTCGTAAAAATGGTATTGAACAACTATTTTTAAAAGATCCGATGTTATTTAGTAAAATGTTATTAGAAGGTCGTGTGCAACAATTTAAAAAAGCTAGTAAATTAAATACAGATGTCGTTTTTTTTGACAGAGGAATTCCTGATGTTTTTGCATATATGAATTATTTAGGTGTTAACTATCCAGATATTTTTGTGCAAGAAAGCAAAAATAACACCTATTATGATACTGTTTTTTTAATGCCTCCTTGGAAAGAAATTTACATTACCGATAACGAACGCTACGAAAGTTTTGAACAATCATTAGCAATTCACAACCACTTAAAAATAGCATACCAAAATTTAGGATATTCTATTATAGAAGTTCCGTTTGATTCTGTTGATGAACGTGTTGCTTTTATACTAGATAAAATTAACGATTAAATCAAGACTATTATAATTATATGACAGCAAAAGAAATCCTCAAAAAATATTGGAATTACGATTCCTTTAGAGATACGCAAGAGGAAATAATTCAGGCTGTTTTAAACAAAAAAAATGTAGTTGCTTTACTACCAACTGGTGGTGGGAAATCGCTTTGCTTTCAAATTCCTGCATTGGTTAATAAAGGTGTTTGCATTGTTGTTTCGCCTTTAATTGCTTTAATGCAAGACCAAGTTTTAAATCTTAAAAAACGAGGTATAAAAGCAATTGCTATTACATCTAAATTAACCGAATCGGAAATTGTAATTGCCTTTGACAATATGCAATTTGGTAAAATTAAATTTCTATATCTTTCTCCAGAAAAATTACAATCGGAATTTATCCAACAAAAAATAAAACAACTAAACGTAAATTTAGTTGCCGTAGATGAAGCACATTGTATCTCCGAATGGGGTCACGATTTTAGAGTTTCGTACTTAAAAATAGCCTTACTAAAAAAACTTTTACCAAACGTAAATTTTATTGCTTTAACCGCAACCGCAACCGATTTAGTAGTAAAAGATATTGCCGAAAACCTACAACTAGAAAACCCTGTGTTTTTTAAAAAATCTTTTTATCGAGATAATTTAGCATATCAAATATACCAAGCAGAGGATTTTAACTACCAATTAAAACGAATGCTTTCAAAAATAAACCAACCAACCATAATTTACGTTAATAGTCGAAGGCAAACTAAAAGTTTAAGCGATTACCTAAATACACAAAATTTTAGAAGTAGTTACTATAACGGTGGAATGACAAGCGACGAAAAAGAGCAATCGTACCTAAAGTGGATGCAAGAAAAAACAACTATTATGGTTGCAACCAATGCCTTTGGTATGGGAATTGATAAAGAAAATGTACAATTAATTATCCATTTAAACATTCCAAATAGTATAGAAAATTACATGCAAGAAGCTGGTCGTGCTGGTAGAAACGGTAAAAAAAGTTTTGCAGTACTCCTTTATAATAAAGGTACAATTTACGATTTTGAAAAACGCATCGATCAAAATGTAGTTTCTATTCCGTTTTTAAAAGAAGTTTACAATAAATTAAATCAATTTTTTAGAATTGCTTTAGGCGAACTTACCGAAAAAAAATACATTTTAAATTTACAGGAATTCTGTAATTTATACAAATTCAATTTTTTAAAAACCTATAATGCCATTTTACTCTTAGAAAAAGAAGGCGTTTTACTATACGAACAAAATTTTTATCTTAAAAATGCGGTTACCTTTATAAGTACCAACGAAACAATTGCTGCATACTCTGAAAAAAAACCAAAAAACCAAAAAATAATCGCTTCTTTACTACGAAGCTACGGCGGAATTTTTGAAAACCAAACCTATATTGACGAATATGCATTATCGCAAAAAATAGGCATTTCAAAAAATAAATTAGTAGCACAATTAATACAATTACACCAAGATAAAATTATTCAATACCAACGACAAAAAAACAGCAGTGCTATTCAGTTTTTAGTCATGCGTGAAGATAACCGAACCATAAATAGTATTGCAAAAAGCGTTACAAAACGAAACGCACTAAAAATAGCAAAAAAAGATGCAATTTTAAATTTTGTAACCAACAAAACTACTTGCCGAAACATGTTACTCTTGCAATATTTTAACGAAACAAAATCTAGAAATTGTAAAATATGCGATGTGTGTCTTGACAAAAAAAAGCAACAAACAAACACACAGTTAATACAGCAAAAAATTGAATTCTTATTAGCAAATAAGACTCCTTTAGACGCAAAAGAAATTGTACATTTGTCTGGTTTTAAACAAAGCGAAGTACTAGAAGTTTTGCAGTTTATGCTAGAAAATAACCAATTAAAAATCAACCATTCCAATGCATACGAAAAAAAATAACAACCGAGATTTACGCATCGTTTTTATGGGAACACCAGAATTTGCTGTTACCATTTTAAAAGGAATTTTAGAAAATAATTATACCGTTGTTGGTGTTATAACCGCTCCTGACAAACCATCTGGTAGAGGACGAAAAATAAACCAATCTGCAATTAAAAAATTCGCTTTAGAGAAAAATTTACCCATTTTACAGCCAAAAAATCTTAAAGACGAAACTTTTCACCAAGAATTAAAAAATTTACAAGCAAATGTACAAGTAGTTGTTGCATTTAGAATGCTACCAAAAACCGTTTGGAAAATGCCAAAATACGGTACATTTAATTTACATGCATCGCTTTTACCAGAATACAGAGGTGCCGCTCCGATAAATTGGGCAATAATTAACGGCGAAACAAAAACTGGCGTTACCACCTTTTTTATTGACGAAAAAATAGATACTGGTGAAATTATTTTACAAAAAGAAGTGCCGATTAGTTCCAACGAAAACGCTGGTCAACTACACGATAAATTAATGCATATAGGTAGTGATTTAGTAAACCAAACTTTAGAGCAAATACAAAACAACACCATTAAAACAAACCCACAACCAAAAAGAGAACATAAAAACGCTCCAAAAATTTACACCGAAACTTGTAAAATTAACTGGAAAGAACCTCTAAAAAATATTTATGATAAAATAAGAGGACTCAGTCCATATCCTGTTGCATGGACATCCTTACAAAATGGCGATACTAATTTAGATATGAAAATATACCAAGCAGAAGCTATATTTGAAAAACACAACCTAAAAATAGGCACAATTTTAATTTCTAAAAAAGAATTAAAAGTTGTAGTAACGGATGGATTTCTATCTATAAAAGAATTAAAAATACCAGGAAAACGAAAAATGGATGTGGTTAGTTTTTTAAACGGCTTTCATTTTGAAAAGAATATATCTGTCGTTTAACCCATTAAACCCCTTTTATTTACTGATTTTATAACAAAAAAACACTAGGTTTATTAACAATTTGACTTATTTATTAACAATTTAAGTCTTTTATTGTGATAAATCTTGTACAAACCCTTATAAAACCTATATTTGCTGTGCTTGATAGCAAAAAAAAATATTAATCAATTAAAAAATTTTAATTATGAACAAAACAGAATTAATCGAAGCAATGGCAGCTGAAGCTGGAATTTCTAAAGCAGCAGCAGGAAAAGCATTATCAGGAATGATGGAAGCAGTAAAAGGAACTTTAAAAAAAGGTGGTAAAGTATCTTTAGTAGGTTTTGGATCTTGGGATGTTTCTAAAAGAGCTGCAAGAAATGGTAGAAACCCTCAAACAGGAGCTACTATTAAAATTGCTGCTAAAAACGTTGTTAAATTTAAAGC
>CAYOWM010000028.1:3819-10213 GCA_964407635.1 uncultured Flavobacteriaceae bacterium | reverse complement strand
GGCAAATTGATGCAGCAGATCAAGTACCAACTACTAATTGGGAAACTAATTCTATATTTGGTGTATATCACGATATGAATTCTAATGTGCAACCACGAGAAGATCGTATTTCATACAAAACCGTAGGAACAGCTCCAAACCGAATATTTATAATTAGTTTTGAATGTTTGCAATATAGTTGTACTACACTATTAAGTAAATCGCAAATTAAATTATACGAATCTTCTAATGTAATTGACGTACGTGTGGATGAAAAACCAGTTTGTAATGCTTGGAATGGTGGTCGTGCAGTTATTGGTATTCAAAATAAATACGGTACAGTTGGGGTTACTCCTGCTGGACGAGAAAATGGGGTTTGGACACCTCCTGCTGGTGGTGAACTTTGGCGTTTTGTTCCAAATGGTGATGCTATGGGATATACCTTAAACTGGTTTGATGATAACGATGCTACTAATACTATTTTAAATGTAGATTCTGTTACAGGTTTACCAAATAATTCGGAATCTATTACAGTAAATCCACAGCAAGAAACTACTTATCGTGTGGAATTGACCTTAATAGATCAATGTAACGATGCTACAAGTGTTTTAACAGACACCGTAATCGTTACACCAGGATACAATCCAAGTATTACCGATCCTATTATCATTAATGAGTGTGAAACAGCAACAGGTTCTGGAGTAGCAGATTTTGATTTAGACCAAAATGCTTTAATTTTAACAGGTTTAAATGCTGCGGATTTTAATATAACGTATCATCCAACCGAACAAGATGCAATAGATGGTACTGCTGCTATTACACCTTTAAGTCCGTTTAACTCTGCTGGAGGAATAACTATTTGGGTTAGAATTGAAGATGTAGGTGATTCTACATGCTATACCATACGAAGTTTTGATATTAATGTTATTAGCAATTCTGTAAGTATTAGTTATCCTTCAAATTCTGTTTGTAGTAGTACAAGTCCTATTTATTTACCTGATAGCATCTCTATTGCAGGAGGAACATTTACTATTGATAACGGTGGTGTTATTGATGCCGTAACTGGTGAAATTGATGTAGTTGCAAGTGGCTTAGGAACAGATGGCACAGGTAATTTTATTATTCATTACGAAATTGTAGCTTCTAGCTGTACGGTTAGTACCGATTTTAATTTAGCAGTTACTTTACAAGATAATACTACTTTTGGTTATACAAGTGTCTATACAGCAACTCCAGCTGATTTTTGTAAAAACGATGCAAATCCAATGCCAAATCCTGCTCCTGCAGTAGCAGGAGGAACATACTTAATTAATAACGGAGGAATTATCGATGCAGTAACAGGTGAAATTGATTTAACTGCAACTCCAGCATCTAACACACCATATACCGTTGAATATACAACAAGAGGAACTTGCGGAAACACGAGTACTTTTGATATAACCATACATTCTAATGAAAGTGCAGCTTTTAATTATAATGTTAGTTACTGTCTTAGTAATGCAACAAATCCAATGCCAACTGTAACAGGAACAGATAGCGGAACTTTTACAATTACACTACAAGGAGGTGCAGCAGGTGGAACTATCAATGCAGCAACTGGTGAAATTAATTTAGCAACTACTCCTGCAGGAATTTACACGATTACTTATACAACACCAGGAACTTTTTGTTCGGATACAGCAACTTATGATGTTACTATTTATGCATCACCACTCGTAGATGCTCCAACCAATGCTGTTGAAAATGCTTGTGAATCGTTTACACTACCTGCAATAACAGGTACTAGTTTAACAGGAAATCAAGCATACTACACAGGAACTGGTGGTACAGGCACTTCTTATCCTGCTGACGGAACAGCTGTCTTAAATTATGATAATACAGCAACCTATCCAATTACGATTTACCTATATGATGAGACAAATACAACACCAAATTGTTTTGATGAGGAAAGTTTTCAATTAAATATATATCCGTTACCAACGGCAACAGCACCAACTTCTAATTTACACACTTGTGATGATGGTAGTGGAGCAAATACAGGTTCATTCGATACATCCTTATTTGATTCCGAAGTATTAGGCACACAAAACCCAGCAGATTATACCGTAAGTTATCAAGATGCTTCGGATAATGCTTTAGTGATAAGCAATCCGTTTGTGAGCCAAACGCAAACCATAACGGCAATTGTAACAAATAATACAACAAACTGTACGCAAGAAGTAGATTTTGATGTTATTGTAGATCCGTTGCCTGTTGCAAATGCACCAACTTCTAATTTAGAGGAATGTGATGTAAACGAAACAGGTATTGCAGATTTTGATACTTCTTTATTAGAACAAGAAATTTTAGGAGCACAAAATGCAACAGATTATACGGTAAGCTATCAAGATGCTTTAGGAAATCCTATTGTAATGGCTAATCCGTTTACTAGTGCTACGCAAACCATAACTGCAATTGTAACCAATACAAGTTTGGCTACAAATTGTACTAATACAGTTGATTTTACCTTAACGGTTAATCCGTTACCAACGGCAACAGCACCAACGTCAAATTTGGAAGCTTGTGATGATGGTAATGGAACAAATACTGCTTCCTTTGATACTTCGTTGTTTGAATCCGAAGTATTAGGCACACAAAATCCAGCAGATTTTACCGTAACGTACCAAGATGCAGCAGATGTAGCTATTGCAATGACCAATCCGTTTACTAGTCAAACGCAAACCATAACAGCAATTGTAACAAATAATACAACAAATTGTATTAGAGAAGTGGACTTTACCATTACAGTTAATCCGTTACCAACGGCAACAGCACCAACTTCTAATTTACACACTTGTGATGATGGTAGTGGAGCAAATACAGGTTCATTCGATACATCCTTATTTGATTCCGAAGTATTAGGCACACAAAACCCAGCAGATTATACCGTAAGTTATCAAGATGCTTCGGATAATGCTTTAGTGATAAGCAATCCGTTTGTGAGCCAAACGCAAACCATAACGGCAATTGTAACAAATAATACAACAAACTGTACGCAAGAAGTAGATTTTGATGTTATTGTAGATCCGTTGCCTGTTGCAAATGCACCAACTTCTAATTTAGAGGAATGTGATGTAAACGAAACAGGTATTGCAGATTTTGATACTTCTTTATTAGAACAAGAAATTTTAGGAGCACAAAATGCAACAGATTATACGGTAAGCTATCAAGATGCTTTAGGAAATCCTATTGTAATGGCTAATCCGTTTACTAGTGCTACGCAAACCATAACTGCAATTGTAACCAATACAAGTTTGGCTACAAATTGTACTAATACAGTTGATTTTACCTTAACGGTTAATCCGTTACCAACGGCAACAGCACCAACGTCAAATTTGGAAGCTTGTGATGATGGTAATGGAACAAATACTGCTTCCTTTGATACTTCGTTGTTTGAATCCGAAGTATTAGGCACACAAAATCCAGCAGATTTTACCGTAACGTACCAAGATGCAGCAGATGTAGCTATTGCAATGACCAATCCGTTTACTAGTCAAACGCAAACCATAACAGCAATTGTAACAAATAATACAACAAATTGTATTAGAGAAGTGGACTTTACCATTACGGTTAATCCGTTACCAACGGCAACAGCACCTACAAATTTACATGCTTGTGATGACGGAACAGGAACAGCAATTTTTGATACGAGTGATTTTATTTCGGATATTTTAGGTCTTTCACAATTACCTACTGATTATACTATTACTTATACCGATCAAGATGCAACACCTAATCCTATTGCAATTACCTATCCTACATTTACGCAAAGTTTTGCTGCAGGAGTTTCTACTTTAGATATAAGAGCAACTGTAACAAATAACACAACAAGTTGTATGCAAACTGTAGATTTTACCTTAATAAAAGACGATCCAGATGTTTCCGATTTTAGTTATCCTGCAGCACATATTTGTGAAAGTGATACTGCAAATCCATTTCCTGTTTTTACAGCAGACACTTTGCTTGGCGGAACGTTTAGTATTTTAAATACCGATGGAATTGATGATGGAGCAACAATTGTTTATAATACTGGAGAAATTGATCTATCTACAACTATTGCAGGACAATCCTATAATATTTCGTATGATTCAACAGGTGCTTTAAACAGTTTTTGTCCAACAACAACAGTTTTCACTATTACTATTGATGCCGAAGTGTTTGCAGATTTTACCTATCCAGATGCTACGGTTTGTATTGATGATAGTAATCCTGTACCAACCGTAACAGGTCTTGCAGGAGGAACTTTTGTTATTGATCCTACAAGTGCAACTATCGATGCAACAACAGGTATTATAGATTTATCAACAACTGAGGCAGGAACAACTTATACCGTTTCATATACCACACCAAATACTAGTGCTTGTACCGATACTAAATCCTTTGATATTACTATAATTGGATTACCAGTTTTTGAATTAGATGCTCAAGCATATTTATGTCCTAATCAAGATTTTGTAACTTTAAGTGTTCAAAATCCTAGTGATTCTTATACTTATGAATGGGTAAATGCAAACGATACTGCAACGGTAATTGGAGTAGGAGAGACTTATAATGCAACGGAAGTTGGTATTTATGCAGTAATTGCTACAGAACCAGTTAATTTTTGTACTAGTACACAAATAATTTCTGTAGGAATGGCAGAACAAGCAACAATTACCAATGTTTTTGTAAATGATTTTAATAGACCAAATAATTCTATAATTATAGAAGTTACAGGAGGAACAGGTGATTTTACTTATTATTTAATAGATTCGGATGGAAATGAAGTAACGCATCAAGAAAATAATTCAACTTTTGAAAATATTTTACCTGGAACCTACGAAGTGCGTATTGAGGACAACCAAGGATGTAGTCTTGCAATTTATCGAACAGATATTTCTGTATTAGATTATCCTAGATTTTTTACGCCAAATGGCGATGGAGCTTACGAATATTGGCAAATAAGTAATGTATCTGCAATTCCGTATTCTAATATTTTAATTTTTGACAGATTTGGAAAAGTATTGGCACAAATAGATCCAAATGGTCCAGGTTGGAATGGGGTTTATTTAGGAAAACCAGTTCCTGCATCGGATTATTGGTTTACAGCAGAATATTTAGATCCAAATACGCAATTGCCAAGAAGTGTTAAAGGACATTTTAGTATTGTTCGTAAAAGTTCTTTTGAATAATTAATAACTTGTTAATAATATATAAAAAAGTGTTTCTAAATTTTAGAAACACTTTTTTGTTTATATGTATTTTTGTACAAACAACACAACATGAAAAAAGACACAACTAATCGATATAATAAAAGAGGCGTTTCCGCATCAAAAGAAGATGTACATAAAGCAATACGCAATATTGATAAAGGCTTGTTTCCTAAGGCTTTTTGTAAAGTTGTGCCTGATTTTTTAACAAACGATGATGCATATTGTATCGTTATGCATGCAGATGGTGCTGGTACAAAATCGTCTTTGGCATATATGTACTATAAAGAAACTGGCGATTTATCCGTTTGGGAAGGCATTGCACAAGATGCTTTGATTATGAATATAGACGATTTGCTTTGCGTAGGAATAACCGATAATATTTTACTCTCTTCAACTATTGGAAGAAATAAAAATTTAATTTCAGGAGAGGTTCTTTCCGAAATTATTAATGGTACAGAACGCTTACTTAGTAATTTACGTAAAAATGGAATACATATTTATTCCACAGGTGGAGAAACTGCCGATGTTGGTGATTTGGTTAGAACGATAATTGTAGATTCTACCGTTACAGCACGAATAAAACGAAAGGATATTATCGATAATGCAAATATTACAGATGGAAATGTTATTGTTGGTTTAGCTTCTTTCGGACAAGCAACTTACGAAAAAACATATAATGGAGGAATGGGAAGCAACGGTTTAACTTCTGCACGACACGATGTATTTGCTAAATATTTAGCAGAAAAATTTCCTGAAAGTTATGATAAAAGTATTCCTAATGCTTATGTGTATTCTGGTTCGTTAAAACTTACCGATAAAACGGAAACGGTATTAGATGCAGGAAAATTAATTTTATCTCCAACTAGAACCTATGCACCAATTATTAAAAAAATTTTAGATAAGTATCGGAATGAGATAAACGGAATGGTGCATTGTAGTGGTGGAGCACAAACTAAAATACTTCATTTTATAGATGATTTGCATATAATAAAAGACAATTTATTTAAGACGCCTCCACTATTTAAGCTGATACAAAAAGAATCAAAAACCGATTGGAGAGAAATGTATCAAGTTTTTAATATGGGACACAGAATGGAGTTGTATGTTCCTAAAAATATTGCCGAAAGTATTATTGAAATTTCAAAAAGTTTTCATGTCGATGCACAAATTATTGGTTATGTTGC
>CAYOWM010000028.1:0-3719 GCA_964407635.1 uncultured Flavobacteriaceae bacterium | reverse complement strand
ACACCTAAGATAATAGATAAAACAGTGTAGAATGCAAAACTAAAATAGTCACCATTTTTTAGCATAACAGCATTTTCTAAGGCAAAGGTTGAAAAGGTAGTAAAACCACCACAAAATCCTGAAATTAATAAAATAGATTGGTTTTGTGAAAGCAAATTTTGTTTGGTAAAATAACCAAACAAAATACCAATTAAAAGGCTTCCTAAAATATTAACCGTAAGTGTTGCGTTAAAAATAGAATGATTGGTGTTTACAAAAAATTTTCCGACAGAATATCGTAATACGCTTCCAACTCCACCACCGATAAAAACAAGTAAAAATTTCATTTTTTTGAATTAATTTTTAAAGAATAAATGGTTTTTAATTGCATAAGCCTATAAATTCTTATTGTATTGTATCTTTTATTGTTTTTGTGTTTTTGCTTGTTTTGGTAAGCGTATCTTTTACAACTTCTACAACTTCCTTAATTTTTGCTTCTGTGTTATTATCTGTCTGTAACTCTTTTTCTTCATTTGTTTTAAGTGTATCGGTTGTTTTTTGAGCAGTATGTAACTCCGCAGCGACAACTCTATCGTAATATGCAGGATCTCGTTTTACATCTTCCATAGTAATTGGTTCAAAAATGTACGATTTACCAAATAATTCTTTTGCATATTGCTGTACTGTTAATCCAAAATCCGCTTCTTTACGTCTTGTGTTTACGTATTTAACATCCTCTATTGGCCAAAAAGTAACCGTATCGTTTATATATGCAGTTTGCGTGCCGTATTTTTGAGGAAGTCCATTAAGCATTAAATATAAATCTTCCATTTCGGCAGCTTTTGGATAAGACATTTCATTTTTTTCGGCAGCGTCCTTAATTAAATCGATGTATTTGGCAACATTTTTAGAATGCATAATTACAGACCATGCAACATCTTTATTAAGTTCACCAACTAAAGATTTTCCTGGATAGCCATATTTAGCAATTATTTGTTCAATCTTTTGCATATTTTCACTATCTAATTTTTGTTGTTTTGTAAAGAAATCTGCACCAATAGAATCTTGAGGTACTCCGTAAACAACCATTAAAGAATCTCTTTTTCGTGGTGTTTCGGCGTTCATAATTAGTCGATATTTTTGGTCATTTTCAAAAATATCCTCTAATCGTTTTTTTAAATCAAAGTTAATGGTTGTGGTTCTTCTGCCCATTCCTTCTTTAATTTTAACCTTTTCCCAATCGTTGTAACTCCATTTTCCTTCTACAACACCTTTATTGATAGTCATAATACCTGGATTGGAACGAATCATGGTTTTTAATGTGGTTTCATCACAAGATAGCATGTCAAAATCTAAGTTGAATTCTGTTTTTATATCGTTAAATTGTTCTCTAGACGATGCAGTCATTAAGTAAACGATGTATCCATTATCTAATGCTTTATCTGTAATTTTTTTAATATTTTCAAAACCATACATATCGGCTTTATCTAAACTTGGCGAAATAATTAGTAGTAATTTTTCCTCAGTCATTAATTGTTTGGTTAAATCTACGCCATCGCTATTTTCCATGGTAAAATCATGAATTGGTGGTTCGTAGCCTTTTTGGATTAATTTTGTTTTTCTATCGACAAAAACTGCTCCTTTTATATCCCAAGGTTTTTCTTCGGTAGTAAAAGTTTTATCCTCGCCATTGATATTATAAATCCATTCTTCTTCAAATACATCTTCTTTTGCTCCTTTAGGATATATCATTTGTTCAGGAATATTTTTACCTATTGCAAATGGTCTAAAATCAATTATTGGTAAATGATGTAAAACATAATAGCTTATAAATACAAAACTTCCAAAAAATAATATGGTAAGAAATCTAGAAAATTTCATACTATAAATTGGTCGGATATTACTATAATCATACACTAACCAAAGTATCATTGGTGTAAAGAGTACATTTTTGTAAAAAGTTTGCCATGAAGTAAGTTTAATAAAATCGCCAAAACAGCCACAATCTTTAACTTTATCGAAATAAGCAGAATACCAAGTTAAAAATAAGAATAGTAAAATTAATAATAACAAACTCCAAACGGTAAATTTTGCTTTATAACCAAATAGTAACATTACACCTAAAGTGATTTCTGCTAAAATTAAAAAAATAGATAAGTATAATGAATACGGAATTAAAAATTCTAAATTTAACACATCAGCACTAAAATATTCTTCAAATTTGTAAGCAGAGCCTAAAGGGTCTATTAATTTCACAAATCCAGAAAATACAAATAATGCACCGATAACGATTCTAAAAAATTGTGTTATGATATTTTTCATGATTTTGTATTTTTATTATTTAGTAGTATTAAAGCAAAGATACTATAATTAATCATATCTTGGTAATTTGCATCAATTCCTTCGGAAACAATGGTTTTTCCTTTGTTGTCCTCAATTTGTTTTACACGTAATAATTTTTGTAAGATTAAATCGGTTAAAGACGAAACCCGCATTTCACGCCAAGCTTCTCCGTAATCGTGATTTTTATCTTGCATCAATTTTTTAGTTGTGGCAATGTGTTTTTCAAATAAAGAAACCGCTTTTGCAACATTTAAATCTGGTTCTTTTGCAACACCTAATTCTAATTGAATTAAAGCCATCGTTGCATAATTAATAATACCTATAAATTCCGATTCTTGCCCTTCATCAACTTTAGTTTTATCCAATTCTTGAATTTGTCTAATGCGTTGTGCTTTGATAAATATCTGATCGGTTAGCGATGGTAAACGTAAAATTCGCCAAGCACTACCATAATCTTGCATTTTCTTTTTAAAAAGATTTTTGCAAATTTTTATAATTGCATCGTATTCTTTGTCTGTTTGTTGCATAGGTTTTAAATAATTCCGTAAATTTCGGAAATAATTATTTATAATGCAAAAATATGAAAAGAATAGCAGTATTTTGTGGTTCTAGCCAAGGTTTTAACAAAATATATAAAGAGTCTGCCGTTACAGTAGGTAAATACTTTATTAAGAAGCAGATAGGTTTGGTTTATGGTGGTGGAAAAATCGGACTTATGGGTGCGATTGCCGATACTATTTTAGAGAATAATGGTAAAGTAATAGGTGTAATTCCTAATTTGTTGCGAAGTGAGGAAGTCGCTCATAAGAAGATAACCAAAATGTACACCACAAAAAAAATGAGTAAACGAAAGGTTAAAATTAGTAAACTTGTAGATGGTTATATTATTCTTGCAGGTGGTTTTGGTACTTTAGATGAACTTTTTGAGGCTCTAACACTTGGGCAATTAGCTATTGAAAATAAACCGATAGGTATTTTAAATACCAATAACTTTTACGATTTTGCATTAAAACAATTAGATGTTATGGTTGCCGAAGGTTTTTTAAAACAAGCAAATAGAGATATGCTGCTAGTAGATACTTCTATAGAAAATCTTATTACAAAAATGGAAAATTACCAAGCTCCTAAATTGGGAAAAGTGGTAAATATGACGGTTAGGTAAAAGTTATAATCTGTTTAATTGTAAGGTATAATGTAGTGATAAATTTTGTGAGTTAATATGGCAATTTATAAAAGTTGATAGGTTATGAAAAGTTATCATTTTTACTTGCTTGAAACAAAAAAGTAATCTAGCTTCACAACACTTTTATATTGCGAGAATATCACTTTGGTTAGATTTCGGATATAAAACCGTTACTAAAGTCTATCATCGAACAACTATTTTATGTAAAAAATTA
>CAYOWM010000027.1:0-10224 GCA_964407635.1 uncultured Flavobacteriaceae bacterium | reverse complement strand
ACAAGCGAACTGCAAGGATTGTAAGTAACGCAATATTGATAAATTATAAATATTGTCCAATATCATTCAGAACCGTTGATAGTATCGATTATAAAAAGGCAATGCTTTTATTTTACGAGCAAAATAATATTACAATTTTAAAGAAAATATTTATTGAACAATTTGAATTTGCTGTTAAAACATATTTTTAGAATTGCGGTTAAATCAATATCCAACAGCAGTATCATCGCCACGAGGATCTGCACCACCTTCTAACTTTCCGTTTGGTAGTATTAAAATAGCATCTACTTTGCCTACAACAGGAGCATCGCTTTTATCAATTTTATAACCTAGTTTTTCTAAATTAGGAAATATTTTTTCATCAAATTTTGGCTCAAATTTTATATTATCTGGTAACCATTGGTGATGAAATCTTGGCTTAGAAACCGACTGTTGCATTGTCATATTATATTCCAATACATTTAAAATATTTTGAGCAACTGAAGTAATAATTGTAGAACCTCCTGGCGAACCCAAAACCATTTTTAATTTTCCGTCCTGCTCTACAATTGTCGGACTCATAGAACTTAGCATACGTTTTTCTGGAGCAACAGCATTTGCTTCTGCTCCTACTAAGCCAAACATATTAGGAAAACCTGGTTTTATACTAAAGTCATCCATTTCGTTGTTTAAGAAAAAACCTGCTTCGGCAACATATACTTTTGAGCCATAAGCACCATTTAAGGTTGTGGTTACGGATACTGCATTCCCGAAAGGATCTACAATGGAATAATGTGTTGTTTCATTACTTTCGTAACCTGCAATTTTACCATGTGAAATTTCTTTAGAAGTATTTGCTTTTTCAAAAGAAAAACTTTTCATTCGGTTAGTAACATAATCGGCTGAAATTAATTTTTCAATAGGTACTTTTACAAAAT
Organism: uncultured Flavobacteriaceae bacterium; assembly: GCA_964407635.1. Lineage (GTDB taxonomy): Bacteria > Bacteroidota > Bacteroidia > Flavobacteriales > Flavobacteriaceae > S010-17. The sequence goes on along the minus strand of CAYOWM010000027.1, from coordinate 9,307 downwards.
CTGCATCTCCTAAATAATGTGCTCTATCGGCAAATGCTCTACGCTCCGCTTCGGTAATTAATTGAATGTATTTTTGCGAATTATGTGCATATTGTCCAATATTATAAGGCTCAATTCCTTTTAAAATTTGAGCAATGCAAATTCCACCACTACTAGGCAAAGACATAGACGTAATTTTAGCATCTTTATAGGTAAATGTTATCGGTTTACGCCATTTTGCTTCGTATTTTTCTAAATCTTGTGTCGTCATAATTCCGCCTAAATCTTGAATATAACTAATCATCATCTCTGCAGTTTTTCCTTTGTAGAATTCGGCTTTACCATTATCGCGAATTCTCTCTAGAGTAGCAGCCAATTTTAGATATTTTATGGTATCGCCTTCTTTCCATTGTTTATCTAAAAATATTTTTCGCTTGTTTGCTTTTTCAAATAATGCACGATATTTATTTAACGAATTGGCTTGTTTTTTAGTAACCACTACGCCTTTTTTAGCTAAATCGATTGCTGGTTGAATTAATTCTTTAAACGGAATTGTTCCAAATTTTTCATGTACTTTGTACAATCCTGCCACACTTCCTGGTACACCAACGGCATTTGCTCCAAGCAAACTTTTATCTGGAATTACGTTATTTAAACTATCTACATACATATTTCTATGTGCAGCTAACGGTGCTTTTTCTCTAAAATCCAAAGAGCCAACTTTACCGTCTTTCGTACGATACACCATAAAACCACCACCACCGAGATTTCCTGCAAAAGGATAGGCTACGGCAAGTGCCAAATGTGTTGCAATCATTGCATCGTAAGCATTTCCGCCTTTTTTCATGATATCTACACCAATTTTTCCAGCTTCTTTTCTTGCACAAACAACCATTCCGTTATCTGCAACAACGCCTTTTTTTACCTTGTCTTTACACTGTATAAATAAAAAAATACTAAGGACTAATACTGTTATTTTTTTCATTTTTATAATTATTTAGAAGGATTTAACGGTTCTTTTCCACTTAAAACATCAAAATACATTTTAAAATCCGATTTCAAACTCCACAATGGATATTTAAAAGTTGCTGGTTGGTTTTTTTCAAAGAAAAAATGACCAATCCAAGCAAATCCATAACCAGAAATCGGCACAAAAACTAACCAATACGGATTCAAATGAATAATTGCAGTTAGCACCAAAGCTAAAACAATAGAAGTTCCTATTACATGCAACAAACGATTTACAGGATTACTGTGCTCTTTTAAATAAAAACGATAAAATTCGGAATAATTAGTAATTTGTTTTGCCATATATTTTGATTTTATAAGTTCTCAAAGATACAACTATTATTCTAAATTAATTTGTGTGGTATGCTTAACCTCATTAATTATAAAAGTACTGTATGTACTGCCAATATAATCTAAAGAAGTTAATTTTGTATTTAAAAACAATCGGTACTCTTGCATATTTTCAACTACAATTTTAAGTTGGTAATCATAATCACCACTAATATTGTAACATTCTAATACTTCTTTAAAATGTTGCACTTCTTTTTCGAATTTATTAATAAAAGTATTGTGGTGTTTAATTAATTTTACTTGACATAAAACCAAGAAATTTTTATGAATCTTTTGCTTATCTAAAGTCGCAACATATTTGGAAATAATTTTAGATTTTTCTAACTTTTTAATCCGTTCGTAAATTGCGGTAACCGATAAATTTAACTTGTCTGAAAGCACTTTTGCCGTGGTTTTACCATCAATTTGTAGATGATTTAGTATTTTTTTATCAATTGTATCTAATTGCATGGTGTAAAAATTACATTTATAAGAGTTAAAACAGAATATATTTGTAATAAAAACTACAAATAACACATTAATTAGATAAAAATACTAAATAATTTATTTAATACGCTATTAAAAACTAAAATAAATTCATTTTAATTAAATTTGTACAAACCGTAATATATAAAAAATGAAAAATAAAGCTATACATAATTTACAAGATTACCATGTATTTGGCGAATTTGGAGGTGTAAATCCTTCTATATCCGATTCTGCAACCTATACTTTTTTAGCAGCAAAAACAATGGCAGATACCTTTGAAGGAAACACCGAAGGCTGTTATTTATACTCTAGACATACCAGTCCAAGTAATTTAAACCTTGCATCAGCAATGGCTGCAATGGAGAACACTGAAGCTGCTTTAGTTTCGGGTTCTGGAATGGGAGCAATTACTTCGGTAATTATGCAAATTTGCAATGCCGATAGTCATATTGTTTCTAGTAGAACTATTTACGGAGGAACGCATGCTTTTCTTAAAAATTTTCTACCAAAACTCAATATTACTACTAGTTTTGTAGATATTACGAACCTTGAAACGGTAGAAAAAGCAATCACAAAAGATACAAAAATGATTTATTGCGAATCGTTAAGCAATCCTTTGTTAGAAATTGCTAACATTCCTGAATTAGCAAAAATTGCAAAAAAACACAACATTCCGTTAGTAGTAGATAACACGTTTACACCTTTAATTATTTCTGCAAAAGAATTAGGTGCAGATATTGTTTGCCACAGTTTAACCAAATTTATAAACGGAACAAACGATACTGTTGGTGGTACAGTATGTGCAGACACACAATTTATTACAGATATGAAATCGGTAATGGATGGTGCTGCAATGCTACTTGGACCTGTAATGGACAGTTTTCGCTCGGCAAGTATTTTAAAAAATACACGAACGCTACATATTCGAATGAAAAAACATAGTGAAAATGCTTTGTATATTGCACAACAATTAGAAAAAGACAAAGTAAATGTGGTGTATCCTGGATTACAAAGTCATAAAAATCACGAATTGTTTAAAAAATTATACAATGCAGAATTTGGTTTTGGAGGAATGCTAACCATCGATGCCAATAATTTAAAAACTGCCAATAGATTAATGGAATTAATGCAAGAAAAAGGCGTTGGATTTTTAGCCGTAAGTCTAGGATTTTACAAAACCTTATTTAACGCTCCAGGTACAGGAACATCTAGCGAAATTTCTGAGGAAGAACAAAAAGAAATGGGTTTAAACGATGGATTAATTCGGTTTTCTATGGGATTAGATAACGATATTGAACGTACCTATTCACTTATTAAAGAATGTCTTAAAGAAGTTGGATTGATATAAAACCAAACTATAAAAAAATCAAAATCCCAATTATGAAAATAATTGGGATTTATTTTTGGTACGTTTTTTGTGTCGTATTCTATATTATTAACTCTTAAATTAAATAGTATGAACACACAAAAACAAACTCGTTTGGAAAACAAGAACGTTCCAAACACAAAATTACAAAAAAGTTCGGTAATTTTTATGCAATTAGGATTAATCCTTGCCTTATTTTCCGTTTATATTTTTTTAGAATATAAAACTTACTGGAAAGTACCTGAATTAACTGCTGATGAAGTTGCCTCTATTGATACCGAGGTTTATGTTTCTAAATTTGAAATTGAACGAAAAAAACCAAAAATTACCATTGTAAAAACAAAAACAAAAGTGGTAAAACCCGTTATTGACGAATTTAAAACGGAAAAAAACAATACAAAAACAGAAAAAAAAGTAATCGAAACAGTATTAATTCCAATAGATGATAACGACGATAATCCTACACAACAGCAATTAACTGTGTCCGATGTTTCAGAACAAGAGGATTATGTAGAAAATAACGATCCTGTAGATTTTATTAGATTAGAGGATGTTCCTACTTTTCCTGGTTGTAAAGGAACAAACGAACAAAAAAGAAAATGTTTCAATAAAAAAATACAAAAACACATTCAACGAAATTTTAATGTAGATTTAGCACAAACTTTAGGTTTATCCGAAGGAAAACATCGTATTAATATACAATTTATTATAAACGAGCAAGGTGAAATTACTGGTATCAGAAGTACTGCAACACACCCAAGATTAAAAAAAGAAGCAGAACGAATCATTAAAAAATTGCCTAAATTTAAACCAGGACTACAACGATTAAAACCAGTAAAAGTAAGATATAATGTTCCTATTAGTTTTAATATAGAGAATTAATACCATTATGAAATAGCTACTGAATTATAATATTTTACCCAAAAACTGCCTTTGTTTTTTACACAAAGGCAGTTTTTTTTATGCAAAAAGTAAGGCAACACAAAATCAAACGACTTAAGTAATACAACAAAATATTTTTAAATAAACACTATTATGAAAAATTACATTTTTATTCTTGCAGCATTTTTTTTCTCATTTACTATAACTATCTATGCACAAAAAACAAAGTTAAAAGTTGGCGATAGAATTCCACATTTTAGCTTATTAGACCAAAACGGAAAAGAATTTAATTCTACCGATTATTTAGGAAAAAAATCAATCGTACTATTTTTCTATCCTAAAGTATTCGCACCTCGTTGCACAGCACAAGCCTGTTCTTTTAGAGATAACAAAACAAATTTTAACGCTTTAGATGCAATAGTTGTAGGTATTAATCCTGCAAATATTGTAAATCAATCAAAATTTGCTTCCGAAAATGAATTATCCTATCCTGTTTTATCAGACAGAAACAATCGTGTAAAAAAAATGTTTGGTGTACCAAGTCTATTTTTAAGTTCCAAACCAAAACGATACACATTTATTATAGATAAAAACGGAATCATTCAAAAAATATACTACAATAAAAAAAACATAGAAGCACATATAGATGTAGCACTTGCAACACTTTACGAAACAAATCAAAATGAATTTAGTGTAAAAAAATAATAAATAAGCCATAATTTCGTTTTCTGTTGTACCTTTACATCGTGCAAAAAATAAGAAAACTTACATACCAACAAATTGATTTTAACAAATACGATTTGTGCATAAAAAACGCTACAAATTCAAGAACTGAAGCCTACTCGTGGTATTTAGACATAGTTTGCAATAAAAATTGGGAAGCACTTGTTTTAGATGATTATAAAGCGGTAATGCCATTACCAATTCGTAAAAAATATTTAATAAGCTATGTGTATAATCCAATGTGGATTTTACAATTAGGTGTTTTTAGCAATCAAAAAAATACCAATATAAATGCATTTCTCAACAAATTATTTAAACAATATAAATTAGTAGATTTGCGATTAAACACCAATAATTTACCTACAAAAACAACTCATTTAACAAAAAAAGAAACCCATTTTTTAAAAACAAGCGACTACGAAAACCTAAAAAAATCTTTTAGAAGCGACCGTAAAAAAGATTTAAAAAGAGCTATAAAACACAAGCTAACACCAAATTGGAATACCAGTAATTTAGATAATTTTATAGATTTATACGCTTTTAATTTACAACAACGAGCCAAAGAAATAACCAATAAAGACATAACAAGAGTTCGTAAATTACTAAAAACCATTTTACACAAAAACAAAGGCGAACTACTTACCATTTATGACAAAAATGAGCATTTAGTAGCAGGAGGTTTTTTCCTAAAACACCACGACATCGTTACCATTCTACTGTCCACAACCGATTTGAAAAACCGCAGAAATGGTGGAAACACTTTCTTAATAGACACTGCAATTCAAAAATACCAAAATCACTTTACTAATTTTGATTTTGGCGGTTCGTCCATACCATCGATTGCAAATTATTTTTTAAGTTTTCAAGCAAAAACAGCCAATTATTTTCAAATTAATTATAATAACTTACCTTTGGTGTACAAAATTTTTAAATCGAACTAATTATTTTAGCACAACTCACATATTTATCTCAAAAAAAATTATTACTGCCCTTTTACCATCTAGTTGCAGACAAAAATCCTGCATTTATAAAACACCTTTACACGCCAAAAACAAAAGCAGAATTTAAAGCAGATTTAGCTTGTTTTTTACAATATTTTGAGTCTATTTCCTTACAAAAAACCATTGTAACCAACACCCAAAATAAAAAATTAAAAAAAGCATCGTTCCATATAACTTTTGACGATGGTTTAGCAAATTTTTATCATACAATCGCTCCGATTTTAAAACAGAAAAACATACAAGCAACCATATTTTTAAATTCCGATTTTATAGACAATAAAGATTTATTTTTTAGGTACAAAGCAAGTTTACTAATCGAACATTACTTAAATTCCGATACGGAAAAACAAAAAATTTACGAAAAATTTGCACAAAAAAATGGAAAAACAAAACAAGTAAAAGCCTTTTTATTAAGCATCACATACCAACAAAAAAACTGGTTAGATCAATTAGCAGACTTAGTAGATTACAGCTTTACAAAATTTTTACAAACCGAAAAACCATACCTTAGCTTACAGCAAATTAACGAATTACAGCAACAAGGTTTTACCTTTGGAGCACACTCTGTAAACCATCCATTATACCAAGATTTACCTTTAAAAGAACAAATTTTGCAAACCAAAAACAGTCTAGATTGGTTACAAAAAAATTTAAAAACAAAATATACCGTTTTTGCTTTTCCATTTTACGATTATAATTTAAAAGCAGATTTGTTTAAAAGCATACAAAACGAAATAGACCTTAGTTTCGGAACTTCTGGTATAAAAAACGATACAATTTCCTTTAATTTACAACGTTTAGATATGGAAAAAAACACCACAAACACCAAAACGTATTTAATAAAAAATTACCTGAAATTTATACTACAAAAAGCAATAAACAAACACCAAGTAAAACGATAATGTTACTAAATACGATTAAGCAAAATATAACAAATTTTAAAGACAACCTCGCTTTTTACATCGAGGATCAATCGTATTTATACAAAGATTTTAAAGAAAAAATTACAGGTATTCAACAAGAACTTATTCGCAAAAATATTTCTAAAAACGACTTTGTAATCGTACATACGTACAACGATTTAGAAACCTATGCAACAATACTTGCCGTTTGGTTTTCAGGAGCTACTTTTGTACCTATCAATCCGAAACATCCTAAAGAACGAAACGAGCGAATTTTAACACAAATACCAGTTTCCTTACAAATAAGTTCTAATCAAAACGATAAAAATTGCTTATACACTAAAGGTTTACAAGCAAATACTAAAATAATAAACCAATCATTTTCCGAACAAATTCTATACATTCTATTCACTTCTGGCAGTACAGGAACACCAAAAGGAGTGCCAATTTCGCATAAAAATTTAGATGCTTTTATAGGTAATTTTAATGCAGAATTCAATCTAAATAATACTGACAAATTCTTACAAATATACGATTTAACCTTTGATGCTTCGGTACATTGCTATGTTTTGCCTTTATTTTTAGGAGCAAGTATTTTTACTGTTTCGCCAAATAAAATAAAATATTTAGAAGCTTATAAATTACTAGAAAAACACCAACTAACTTTTGCCAAATTTCCACCTTCGGTTTTGGTGTATTTAAAACCATTTTTCAACCGAATAACATTGCCCAAACTACGATACAGTTTACTTGGTGGCGAAAGTTTACCAGAAAATTTAGCAAAAGCATGGCAAAAATGCCTTCCTAACGGAGAGATTTATAACGTATATGGTCCAACTGAAGCAACTATAAATACACATATTTTTAACTTTACAAAAAAATATACTCCAAATAAAAATTACAACGGAATTGTAGCAATTGGTAAAACATTTGGCACGAACAAAGCCTTTGTAATCGATCAAAATAATATTATTGTAGGCAAAAATAGTAAAGGCGAATTATGTCTTTTAGGTAATCAAATAACTAACGGATATTTTAAAAATGTCAAAAAAAACAAACAAGCATTTTTTATCAAAAATCAGCAACAAGTTTACAAAACTGGCGATTTAGTATTGCAAGATAAAGATGGTGATTATCTGTATTGCGGCAGAATAGACAACCAAATACAAATACAAGGTTATCGTGTAGAATTATCGGAAATAGAACAAATTGCACGAAAATTTAACCAACAAAACAACATTGCTGTAATTAGTAAAAAAAACAAATTCAATATTGCAGAAATTTATGTATTTACCGAAAAATTATCCGTCGAAACAAGTGATTTACATCAATTTTTACAAAATAATTTACCAAATTATATGCTTCCTGCTAAAATAGTAAATCTAGATAAATTTCCGCTTACGGCTGGTGGAAAAATAGATTATAATACTTTAAAAAAACACGTGTAATGCAAAGGCAAATTCTACAAAATTTAATAGATTTTTACACTTCCTTTTCAGATAAAGAAACTGTTTTTGAAAACGAAAATTTTATTTCGTTTAATAACGATTGGCCTAATTTTAATATTATAAAAACCAATAAAATATCCAATGAATTATTTAGTGTTACCAAATCTAAAAATTGGATAATCACCGATAAAAGTATTCAAAAAAATCAAGAAATTATTAAAAAAGAACGGCTTTTTCCTGTAAATAAATGGACAAACATGTACCTTGAAAAAGAAAATGCTTTTAGCTTACAAAGCATTCCTAATTTTAAAGTAGAAAAACTAAAAAAATCCGATTTACCGTTCTTTTTAAAATTAATAAACAGCACTATTTTTAAAAAAGAAATTATAAACGAATTGCATTTTAAAGATAAATTACAACATCCCAATTTTAATATGTATGTAGGAAAATACCACAACGAAATTGTTAGTACTTTTGTGTTATTTACCAACAAACAAACTGCTGGAGTTTATTTTTTTACTACTAAAAAAACACATCAAAACAAAGGTTTTGGCACATATACACTAAAATATGTATTGAACCAACAAATACAACAAAAACCAATAAAATTTGTGCTACATGCTACTAATATGGCTACGAAAATTTATAAAAAAATAGATTTTATTACTTGTAATAAATTGCATATTTTTGTAAAAATTTAAAAAATCAATGCTAGACTCTAAAATATTTAACATTATAAAAAATACCTTTCCTAATTCTACAACAAATATTAATACAGATACAACTGCAAATGATGTAGATGAATGGGATTCTTTAGGACATATTATGCTAATTCAAGCTATTGAAACAGAATTTAACATTCAATTTGATTTAGACGAATTATTAGAATTTAATAGTGTCGGTGATATTATAAATTCTATAAAACTTAAAAAAGCACAATAAACAACTATTAATTAATAGTTTATAAAAAAATCGTATATTTGCAGTTTTAATATTGGTTTTACCACTTTTGAAATTAGATGCAATTTACTATGAAAAATCACTTCACACTTCTACTAATTTTAGTTTTTACTTTAACCATGTATTCGCAAGAATATAAAAATATGATGAGTGACAGAAATGTCAACTTATATGACGTTGTTAAAGAAGCTGAAAAATATTTTAAAACACACGATAAAT
>CAYOWM010000026.1:0-10357 GCA_964407635.1 uncultured Flavobacteriaceae bacterium | reverse complement strand
TATCGAGCAACCATATTTACCTGACGGAATGGATGTTTCGTATTACAGATGGCTTTACACTGCGATAACAAGAGCACAAGAAAAATTATTTTTAATAGGTTTTAAAGAGGAATTATTTTTAGATTAATTTTACTATTTTTGTACCACTATAAATCATTACATACCATGAAAAATTTTAAATTCTATTTAAGCATTTTTATATTGAGTTTTGTTCTTATTAATTGTAAAAAAGAAACAAAACCAAGTGAAAACAAAAGTGAAATTACTCAAAAAACTAAAAAATATGTAGTTACACAAGGCAAACACTGTTTTTTATCCACTATTGATAGTCCTTTAATAAAAGGAAAAGACACCATACACGAAACAAATCGATTGTTATTAAATTTCGTGGTAACAGACAATAAAGTAACTGGAAATTACGATTATATACCATACAAACAAGAAGCCGTTAAAGGAACTTTTGAAGGCACACTAGAAAACGATATTGTAACCAGTATTTGTAACACTATAGGTAGTGATAATAAAAAAGAGGAATTTATTTTTAAAATTCAAAAAGAAAAAGTTTTGATTTTTGGAGGAGAAAAAATAAAAAAAGAAGGTATTTGGTACTTTGTAGATAAAAATAAAGGCTTTTATATGAATGAATTACCAAGAATAAATTGTAATTAACACTTTTTGGAATAGCTTTTGCTTTAATTAAGCGGTACTATTATAATAATATATTCTATGAAAAAATACAGTATTCTTTTAATCGTCTTTTTAACAACAATCTCTTTTTTTGCACAAATAAATCAGTTGGATGCAAATGGCAAAAGACATGGACAATGGAAAAAAAAATACGATAATGGCAGAACACGCTACGAAGGTATTTTTAAACACGGAAAAGAAATTGGTGTGTTTAAATTTTACAGTATGCGAACCAATAAATTTCCGGTAATTATTAAAAAATTCAATCCTAATAATACTATTGCAAATGTTACTTTTTACGATGTTAAAAATGGTAAAGTACTAAGTAAAGGTAAAATGGATGGCAAAAATAAAATAGGAAAATGGCTGTACTTCCAAAAAGATGGCACAACAACTATGATTGAAGAAAACTATGTAAATGGAAAACTAAATGGTGTGTACAAATCGTATTATCCAAATAAAAAACCATTGATTATTGCCAATTACAAAAACGGAAAATTAGATGGCCATTATCAAAAATTTTCTGTAAAAAATAAAGTGTTTGAGGACTTTACTTATAAAAACGGAAAACTTCATGGACTTTGTAAATTTTACGATCGTTTAACTGGTTTAATTACCGAAGAAGGAAATTACGAAAATGACGAACGTGTTGGTGCTTGGAAATTATATATTGATGGTGAATACACGCATACTATTGAGGTAGAAAAACCTAAATTTCCTAAGAAAAAATAGTTTTAAGTGACATTCTAAAAATTATACCTTATTTTTGTAGAACACTACTAAATTTGATTAACCTACAAAAATATTCAAGTTATGGTTTTAGATGTTCAAAAAAAAATAGAATATGTTGGAAAATTAGCAGTTTTAGGCTTTTTAGCTTTGATGGCATATTCACCAAAATTATGGATAACCGAAAAAGATTTTCCTGTAATTCCTAGGTTTGATTTTATTCCTATTCCTTCGTATCCTTTTGATTATATTCTTGTTTTTACATTAATAAGTCTTTTAGTTATTTTCTTTTTTAAACAAAAAAAAATAGTTGGTTTAAGTATTACTATTTTATATTTTTACCTAGCAATGGTAGATCAAAACAGATTACAACCATATTTTTATCAAAGTATTCTTAGTATTTTTTTTATTTCTTTTTATAAAAACGATTCTAAATCTAAAACAATTGTACTACACAGCTTAATGCTACTTTTTTTAGCAACGTATTTTTTTAGTGGTATTCATAAAATAAATGAAAATTTCAATAGCGTTTGGATGCATGCATTTTCGAAACATTTTGGTTTTTTACCTGAAATTGTACGCTATCTTTTTACACGATCCGTTCCGTTTATTGAAGCGATAATTGCCCTATTTTTGCTTTTTAATAAAACGCGAAAAATTGGAGTTATCGGTATTGTAACAATGCATTTGGGTATTGTAACTTTACTATTAGTTTTTGGTTATGGATTTAATGTTATTCCTTGGAATTTACAAAACATTTTAAGTGTTATCCTCTTGTTTTGGCAGTACAAATCGGAAAATGCTTTAGAACTTTTTAGCAAATATTTTAACTACAAAAAAGCAATTGTTATCTTGCTTGTGTTTTTACTTCCGTTTAGTAATTTGGTAGGATTTTGGGACCATTTGTTATCTTTTAGTTTTTTCTCTGCAAAATTAAATTACTATTATATTGAAATTAACGACGAAGATTTATTAACGAATTTACCTGAAAATGTAAAAAAGCAAATCTATACATTTGAAGGTAAAAATATTATTAACTTTAACGATTGGGCAGGAATTGTAAACGGTGTTTTATTTTATCCTGAAGATAGAGTTGCCTACAAAACACAAAAATATATCGAATCGTTTTCTACAAAGACCAATAACGAAAATCTAACCAAATTAGTAGAATACCATCACCGAAAAGTACGGTAGTTTTTAAATCGTAAAGTACCTAAATATAATATCTATTGTATGCGAAAACGGTATCCGAAAGTATAAGCAGATTCGGTAAACGTAAAATGTTGCTTTGCTTTTTCGCTAGAATCGGAAGTAATTCTAATATCTGGCATATTTATATAACCAACTTTTAAATCGGCTTTAATATAAAAATGCTTAAAGAACGTCAAATTTAGTCCTGCACTTGCCGAAAAACCAAATCCTGCTACATGAAATTCATCGTATCGTTTATTACCTAAAATAGTCGTATTTGTTCGTGGCATTAAAAATCCTAAATCTACTCCTTCCTCTAGGTTTACTTCAAAATTATGTGTAGTAATACGCAGAAATTTATTAAAATTATCAAAGCGATTTCCTCCAACAAAAATATAGTTTAAGCCATCTGTATGCTCAAATAATAAAAAATTACTAGGCAAAGTATTTGCAGTATTATTATATGTCCCATCATAATTATACGTTGTTCCGTTATAATCGTAATCACCAACAGCGATTGTACCACTTATGCGTGCATCTTGATTGTTTCGCATTACATATTTCATATGATCGTAACCTAAAACAATCGTATAATTGTCTTTAATGAAGTAACCTAATTCTAAATTTGTTGCAGGAAGTGTAATTCCTAAAGGATCAAAAAAATCTATTCCGAAAGGTTTTGGTTTATCGGAAGCCTTTGCATTATGTACTGTAAAATTAAAATCGTTCCCTTTAAACGAAATATCTGATTTGGAATACGAGGATCTATTCCAACCCCAAGAGGCAAAAAATTGTCCTTTTCTGTTGTTTACATCGTATTTTTTTTCCTTAATATTTGTATCTTGAGCAAAGCCAAAGTGCGAAATAAAAAGCACTGCTATAAAAATTCTTTTCATTAATTTATTTTTTTAAGTGAACTGCAAAAGTATTTATTTTTATACAAAAAAATATGACAATTATCAATCAAATTACAACGATACTTTTGATAGCTGTTCTAATTCATCCTTTGACAAACTTGGATATGCAATATCCTTGTAAGATTCTAAAACTTCTAATATTGCTTTTGCTACTAACAATCGTGCTGTTGGTTTATCATCCGCAGGAATATTATACCAAGGTGCATAACTGGTAGAAGTTTTATTTAGTACATCTTGGTAACATTTCATATAATCGTTCCATAATTTACGTTCTTTTAAATCACCTGCCGAAAATTTCCAGTTTTTTTCTGGCAATTCAATTCGCCGTAAAAGTCTGTTTTTTTGTTCTTCTTTAGATAGGTTTAAAAAGAATTTTAGAATTATCGTGCCATTATCTGCTATTTGCTTTTCAAAATTATTGATATTTTTCATTCTATTAAAATAGAAAGCATCGTCTAAATCAGAAATTTTAGAAACATTCGGAATATTTTCGCCTAAAACATAGGATTTATGTACTCTTGTAACCAATACATTTTCGTAATGTGTTCGGTTAAAAACAGCTATCTTACCTCTTTCTGGCAAAGCAATATAGTGTCGCCATAAAAAATCGTGTTTTAACTCCTTTTCGGAAGGCACTTTAAAACTATGTACTACTACACCATTTACATTAACATCTTTAAAAACTTCGCGTATTAAACTATCTTTACCAGAAGTATCCATTCCTTGCAAACAAATTAGCACACTATATTTACCATGAGCGTACATTTTATCTTGTATCTTGCTTAGTTTTTTCCGCACTTTTTTTAATTCCTTTTTTGCATTCGGAATTATTTCTAAAGTTGGCAAATTTGGTATTTCAATTGGAGTAGTTATTTTATGATGCATATTTTTTTATTTAGAAGCAAACATTTTTACATCTGCTTCGGTTACTTCGTTTCCTCCTAAAATAATTAAGCGTTCTACTACATTTCGCAATTCGCGTATGTTACCTGTCCAATCGTATTCTTGCAATAATTTAATTGCTTTTTCTGAAAAGTTTTTTACAGCATTACCTTGCTCTTCGGATATTTTTTTGGCAAAATGTTTAATTAATAAAGGTATATCTTCACGTCTTTCATTTAAAGCAGGAACTTTAATTAAAATAACAGCTAATCTGTGGTATAAATCCTCTCTAAATTTACCATTGGCAATTTCTTTTTTTAAGTCTTTATTTGTTGCTGCAACGACACGTACATCTACCTTAATATCTTTATCGCTACCAACACGACTAATTCGGTTTTCTTGCAACGCACGTAATACTTTTGCTTGAGCAGAAAGACTCATATCACCAATTTCATCTAAAAATATCGTTCCTTTATTTGCAGCTTCAAATTTTCCTGCACGATCTTTATTTGCTCCTGTAAAACTTCCTTTTACATGTCCAAATAATTCGCTTTCGATAAGTTCGCTTGGTATTGCAGCACAATTTACTTCTATCATTGGTGCTTTGTATCTTGGACTTTTTTCGTGTAACCAATGTGCTACTAACTCTTTACCTGTTCCGTTAGAACCAGTAATTAAAACTCGTGCATCGGTTTTTGCTACTTTATCTATTATTTCTTTGATATGAACGATTTCTTTACTCTCGCCAATCATTTCGTATTTTTTATTGACTTTCTTTTTAAGGCGTTTATTTTCAACTACCAAAGTTTTTTTGTCTAAAGCATTTCGGATTGCATTTAACAATCGATTTAAATCTGGTGGTTTAGAAATATAATCAAAAGCTCCCATTCGCATGGTTTGCACTGCTGTATCCAAATCACCGTGACCAGAAATCATAATAAAAGGTATTTCTGGTTTAATTTTTTGCACTTTTTCCAAAACCTCTACGCCATCCATTTTTGGCATTTTAATATCGCAAAGTACCAAATCATAATCGGTATTTTTAATTTTTTCAAAACCCTCTAAGCCATCAACTGCTTCTTCTACATCATAAGAATCGCTTTCTTCGGAAATTATTTTTTTAAGCACTCTTAAAATAGCAGATTCATCTTCAATTATTAATATTTTTGACATATTTTATATGTTTTAATTATTTATATTTCAACCATTTGAATATTTCTTTATAGGTTGGTTTTTTTCCGTACATTAAAATTCCGACACGATAAATTTTTGCTGCAAACCATACCGTAAAAATAAAACTACCTACTAGTAATATCAAAGATACGGCAATTTGCCAAGCTGGAGGATGAAATGGCACACGCATTAACATTACAATTGGTGAAGTTAACGGAATCATTGAAAAGATGGTTGCAACAGGACCATGTGGATCGCTAATTACCGAAAAAGCACCTACATACACTCCTAACATTAACGGCATTATAATTGGCATCATAAATTGTTGTGTATCGGTTTCGCTATCTACAGCAGCTCCAATTGCAGCATATAATGAGCTATACAATAAATATCCTCCTAAAAAGTATATTACAAATAAAATAGTCATTAAAGTAATTGGCAATTCTTGAATTACTTTTGCTATTTTACCACTTGTGGTTAAATCCTGTAATATTTGCATTTGTTCTGGGTTTATTTTTGCTTGTTGCACTTCATTCATATTTAAACCCATAAATGAGGATGCAACGGTAAATAAAATCATAACCATAATTCCCCAAATAGCAAATTGTGTTAAACCAGCTAAGGCGTTTCCGATTATTTTTCCCATCATTAACTGAAATGGCTTTACGGAAGAAATAATTACTTCAATAATTCGATTGGTTTTTTCTTCAATAACGCTTCGCATAACAGAATTTCCGTAGATTATAATAAACATCATCAAAATATAACCACCAAGCGAACCAAAAGCAATTTTTGCACCATTGATAAATTTTGAGGACTGTTCGCCACTATACGTAGATAAATTAAAGTTAGTTTTGATTTTTGCCTTTTCTATTTTAGCACTATCCAAACCAAGAATTTTTAATTTTTTATTTCTGATGGTAGTTTCAATCTTTTTTTCTAAGGATTCTACCAACATCATATTTGGTGTTTTTTTTGTGAAAAATTGAATGTTTTTTGCCAATATTTCTAACGAATCGGCTTTTGGTATTACCAACAATGCATAATAGTCTTTATCCGTTGCTTGTTTTTTTGCATCCTCAAAACTTACATTGGTTAATTTAATGTAATTTATTGTTTTAGAATCTTTTAAAACCTCTTTACTAAGTAAATTAGCATTGTCGATATACGCAATAGTTTTAGCACTATTATCATTTGCTTTAGAAAGATAAAATATTAAAACGGACATTCCTACCACAATAAACGGTGTAAGAATTGTCATAATAATAAAAGATTTATTTCTAACTTTTGCGTTAAATTCTCGTTTTATGATTAATTTTAATTTGTTCATCTTAGTTGTTTTTATGTACTGCTTGAATAAAAATATCACTAGCACTCGGAATTAATTCTACAAAATGATTTAATATTCCGTTATTGTTTAATAATTGAATTAATTCTTTTGGTGAATCGTTTTCAATTTTTATGTTTAGTTTTAGTTCGTCATTTAAGGATTTAAACCTTGCTTTTTCAACTTTAAAGTGTTTGGAAATTTTATCTTGAACTTCTTGCTTATTATCGGTAAGTAAACCTATTTCAAAAGTATTTGTTTTAAAATTACGCTTGATATCTATTAAATTTCCTTCTAAAATTTTATTCGATTTATTAATTAAAGCAATATGATCACAAAGTTCTTCTACGGATTCCATACGATGTGTTGAAAAAATTACAGTTGCTCCTTCGTTACGTAAATTTAAAATTTCATCGCGAATTAAATTGGCATTTATTGGGTCAAATCCGCTAAAAACTTCATCAAAAATTAGTAATTTTGGTTTGTGTAGAACGGTAATTATAAATTGTATTTTTTGTGCTTGTCCTTTAGATAATTCTTGTAATTTTTTGTTCCACCACGAACCAATTTCAAATTTATCAAACCAATATTTTAATTGCTTTTTTGCATCAGATTTTGTCATCCCTTTTAGCATTGCAAGATAAATTGCTTGTTCGCCAACTTTCATACTTTTATACAAACCTCGTTCTTCTGGCAAATAGCCAATATTGTGTACATCTTCAGGTTTTAAAGCTCTACCATTAAACAAAACATTTCCTGAATCTGGCATAGTTATTTGGTTAATAATACGAATTAACGTCGTTTTTCCTGCACCATTTGGACCTAGAAGTCCGAAAATAGAATTCTCTGGTACATTTATGGAAACATTATTTAAAGCTGTAAAGTTGCCAAATTTTTTAACTACATCTTTTGTTTCTAGTACATTCATTTTTTATTATTTGCTTATTGGTGTATTTTTTTTGTGATTTGTTACGATTAATTCTATCGCGTAAAAACTAAATTTGTCTGCGTAGATAATTTAGAGTCAAAAGCATAATTTGCATAATTAAACCCTTTTAAATCTGTAACAGTATCAATATTATTATCTATTATGTATCGTACCATTAAACCACGAGCTTTTTTTGCATAAAATGAAATTATTTTTAGTTTTCCATTTTTATAATCTTTAAAAATTGGGGTTATAATAGGTACTTTTATTTTTTTAGCTTGTATGCTTTTAAAATATTCGTTACTTGCAAGATTTACAAATATTTCTTCATTATTTAATTCGGAATTTAAGGCATTTGTTAGTTTGTCATTCCAAAATTCGTATAGATTTTTATGTGTATTTACTTGTAATTTTGTTCCCATTTCTAAACGATATGCTTGCATTAAATCTAAAGGTTTTAAAATACCGTACATTCCCGATAAAATACGTAATTTATCTTGTAATTGGTCTATTTTACTTTCCGAAAGTGTGTATGCATCCAGTCCTTCGTAAACCGTACCTTTAAAAGCAAACACTGCTTGTCTTGCATTTTTTGGTGTGAAAGGTAAGTTCCATTGGTTGTAACGCTGCCAATTTAAGTCTGCTAATTTATCGGAAAGATGCATTAATTTTGCTATCTCATTAGGTGATTTTTCTTTTAAAGTATTGTTTAATACTGCTGCTTCTTGCAAAAAATTACTATTGGTATATTTTTGCGTTGGTATTGCTGAATTATAATCTAATTTTTTAGCTGGAGAAATTACTATTTTCATTTGTTCGTTTTTTAAAATTCGTTTTTTGAAATAGAATTACTTTCAATATAGATATAGGTGAATTTTTCATCAACTTTTCGTATTTGTTCTTTTATTTTTGCGATAATTCCTTCCAATTCATGCAAAGTAACATTGTCTTTAAAATTTACTTCTAAAGCTAACAATACTTCGTCTGGTCCTAAATGCATGGATTTAATATTTCCGAAAAATTCCAATTCATTATACTGATTTAAAATATCGTTAATCATTTTTAAATCTTTGTTTGAAATGGATTCGCCAATTAGCAAATCTTGAGTTTCTTTTGCTAAAAAACCAGCAACAGCAAAAAGTAAAATTCCGATTGCGATAGAACTAATTGCATCGTAAATAGGATTATTAGTAAAGAAAGTAAGCGTAACGCCTATCAAAGCAATTAAAAGTCCAATCATTGCTGCGGATTCTTCAATAATAATTGCCATTGATGCTGCATCTTTACTTTCTTCTAAAGCAGAAGTAAAACCTGTTGGATATTTTTTTCGGAATTGTTTCATCGCATAAATCAAACTACTTCCTTCAAAAATCATTGCTCCGAAAATTACACCATAATTCCAAAGAATATTACTGTGGTCTAACTCGCTTGTAGGATGCGTTAGATGCTGAATACCTTCGTAAATAGCTACTCCTCCACCAAGTACAAAAATTAATATTGCCACAACAAAAGACCAAAAATAAATTTCTTTACCTTGTCCAAAAGGATGAATTTTACTTGCTCCTTTTTTACTACGTTTAATTCCGAGTAACAATAACAAACCGTTTGTAGTATCAATTATAGAATGAATTCCTTCGGATAACATTGCGGCAGATCCTGTAAAAGATGCTGCTATAAATTTCAAAACTGCTATTAACAGGTTTGCTACTATTGCTCCGATTACGGATAAAGTTGAGTTGTTTGATGCCATCTAATAGATTAATTTTTCAGGCAAAGATACACAATCCATAATAAACTGTTATTATGCTCTAAAACTTTCTATCCATACATATTTTTACAAAAAAAAGTCTGCAATTACTTGCAGACTCATAAATAATTTAAGTATTATGAAAAAAAATTATTCTTCTTCTTTAGAAACTACTTCTTTTTTAGGAGCAGCTTTTTTAGGAGCTTTTTTCTTTCCTGATTCGTCTTCAATAATTTCAAAAGGCATATCAAAAACAACCTCTCTGTGTAATCGTACTTTAGCTACATATTTACCAGTTCTTTTGATTACACTACCAGGAATAGTAATGAATTTTTTATCAATTTCAAAACCTGCTTCATCAATAGCTTTTGACAAATCGATGTTTGAAATAGAACCAAACAATTTATTTCCTGCACCTACTTTTGCTTTAATTTTAATGCTTAAAGCTGCAATTGAAGTTGCTTTAGCATTCGCATCTGCAATTGTTTTTTTCTCTTTAAATGCTCTTTGCTTTAAATTTTCTGCCAATACTTTTTTAGCAGAAGCGGTTGCTAATTTAGCAAACCCTTGAGGAATAAGGTAATTACGACCATAACCGTTCTTTACAGAAACAACGTCATCGGCAAAACCTAAATTCTCTACGTCTTTTATTAATATAAGTTCCATATTATTTGTATTTTAAATTGATTATTTTAGCATGTCTCCAACAAAAGGCATTAATGCCAAATGACGAGCTCTTTTAATTGCTTGTGCTACTTTACGTTGGTATTTTAATG
>CAYOWM010000025.1:0-10390 GCA_964407635.1 uncultured Flavobacteriaceae bacterium | reverse complement strand
AAACTCACCAATTTGGTAAAAATCGTTGGACGTATTAATTGTAATTGGTGTGCCATTTATTGTTACATCAAAAGGATATACTAAACTACTAGTACTAGGATTATATGCATCATCAAATTCGGTATCGGAATTAACAACTTCGTCATTGCCGTTAATATTAATAGTTAAAGGATAAATAAAAGACCAACAATTGGTATTCGTAGCACAATCAGGAACTGTCCAGTTTATATCTTGTAAGCAATTTGGGTTGTCTTGCATATATACAATTAAGCTATCCATTTCTGAAGGATTTGTATCTACATCTAAAGAAATTGGTAAATCATTAATAGATAGATTACTTACAGTAGTTCCATCTGAAAAACCGACATTAAAAGTATCGGAATTTGCATTTTGTACACTGAAATCTAAAATAATGGTATATGCTGTTTCACTAATACAATCACCAACTTCTACGGTTACTTCTGTAATTTCACAGGTATCATTACTAGAACAATCTACAAAATCATTTGGTGTAAAACCATCACACGCAGCAAGACACTCGTTATCATACTGAATTGTTCCTCCTCCGTTTGGCGTAGCAACACACACAGGATCGTATTCCGCTGGACAATTACAATCTTGCGTATTACAATTATCTATAAGTGTATAAAAGTCATCATCTGAAGCAATCGTTTCGGTAACTGTTTGTCCGTTATCTTCTGTTTGAACAGTAAATGGATATACAAATTCTACATGATAATTAGCATAAAATATCATTTCCAATTCATCATCACTATTTACCGAAGCGGTTGTGCCTTCGCTAGAAGTTCCATCGTAATAAATAACAGATATTGGATATACAAAATTAAAACAATCATCAGAAATATTTCCTGTACTTGGATTGCTATTTGCACAATCTACCACATCGTTTTGTGTAAAACCTTCGCATTCTGCAAAGCAAAAATTAGGAAATTCCATTGTAAAAGCTGTACCACTTGGATCTTGCACACTAACACATACAGGTTGGTAGTCTTCCGTACAATTACAATCGTCTGTTTGTTCGCCACTATCATCAATAGAACAATCGTCTATAATAGACATAAAAGCAATTTCATTTTCAACAGTTACAACTTCAAATCCACCTGTATCGTGATTAAAAATTTCTACTTGAAACGGAAAAGCGATACCATTAACATACAAATCATCATTCATATTAACTAAAATAGCAATTAATCCGTTTAAGTCTTGTACAGTAACTTCCGTACCAGTATTATACGAAAGTGTTATAGGATATACAAAATCAAAACAAAAATCAAAAATAATGTTGTTAGTAGGATTATTTCCATCTCTGTTAAGACTTCCGTCGTCATTAAAATGCGATTTTAAGGCTTTCATAGCACTTTTTGCTGCAATACTTTGATTGGTGTTTTGTGGTATTTCAACCGATTGATCTTTACAAGAGTTAAAGAAAAACATAGTTAAAAATAACACTAAAATGATTGTTTTAAAATACTTCATAATTATTTAATTTAAGAGTTAATAATTTGGTTTAACGTTTTTAAAACATTTTAATAAATAAAAACCCTACTATTTTTTTAATTATTTTTTGTCTAATTTTGCTCATAAATTAAATAACAAATAATGTTTGAAAAATTAAAAGAGGTTTGTAATGAAAGAGTGTATAAAAAACTGTATTTTTTATATGCTAAAGATTTGAAAAGTTTTTTAATTTTTAAATTTAACGATGTAGAGAGTGCTGAGGATTTAACACAAGATGCTTTTATTAAATTATGGGAAAATTGTAAAAATGTGTCCTTTTTAAAGGCAAAAAGTTTTTTATTTACCGTTGCAAATAATGCTTTTTTAAATATTAAAAAACACGAACAAGTAAAACAACGGCATCAAAAAAGTTTGTTTAAAAATAGTACAAGTGAATCGCCAGAATTTGTTTTATTAGAAAAAGAATTTTATCAAAAATTAAAAAATACCATTGCTAATTTACCAGAAAAACAAAAAGAAGTTTTTTTAATGAGTCGCATTGAAAAATTAAAATATAAAGAAATTGCAGAAAAACTAAACATTTCGGTAAAGGCAGTTGAAAAACGAATGCATTTGGCTTTAAAGGTAATGCGAGATAAAATAGGAAAGGTATAATTTATAAATAAAGTAGGGTTTTTTTAGTAAAACCTGTTTTAGTATTGTAAAACATGAAAAATAAAAATGTACATATAAATAAGGATGTGTTTTTAGCTAAATGGTTAGCTGATGAAATTTCGGATATAGATTTGAAAAAAGTAGTATCTCAAGCCGATTTTATAGCATATCAAAAAATTAAAAAAGGAATTGCTTTTTTTGATGTAATTGAAGCTCCTTTAGAGGATTCTTATGCTAAATTAGAGCAAAAAATTCAGTTAAAAAAATCTACTAAAGTTAAACAATTATATACAAAATGGGCTTTTTCAATTGCTGCATCTTTGTTATTGCTTTTCGGAATTAATGCATTCTTTAACCAACAAAATGTTTTTAATGTAACTAGCTTTGGCGAACAAAAAACCATTGCATTGTTAGATGGCTCGGAAGTTATACTAAATGCCAATTCAAAACTTAATTATTCTAAAAAAAATTGGCAAAACAAACGAATAGTCTTTTTACAAGGAGAAGCCTTTTTTAAAGTAAAAAAAGGAAAAACCTTTGTGGTTAAAACTAAAAATGGTTTCGTAGAAGTGCTTGGTACAGAATTTAATGTAAACTCTTTTTCCGATTATTTTGAGGTAACCTGTTATTCTGGTAAGGTAAAAGTAGTACAAAATGAAAAAGAAAAAATACTATTACCAAATCAAAGTTATCAAAAAATTAGCGGAAATTCTGTTAAAAATAATATTGTAAAAACCAAAAAACCAAGTTGGCTTTTAGGTGAAAGTAGCTTTAATAGTGTTCCGATACGATATGTTTTACACGAGTTAGAAAATCAATTTCAAATTAAATTTGTAAAAAATAATATTGACCAAAACATACTTTTTACAGGAAGTTTTCCTAATAACAACAAAAAAGTAGCTCTTAAAACAGTTTTTGATGCTTTAGAAATAAAATATAAACTTAAAAATGATACTACTATCGAATTGCAATAAAACAAAATTGCAATTTTGCATTCTTATATGGTTAATTTTCCCTCAAGTAGTCAAGTCTCAAGATTTGGCTACTTTCTCTATTTTACAAAAAAACAAACCTTTATTAGTTATTTTAAAAGATGTGGAAACTAAATGTGCTGTGCGATTTTCATATAAAGATACTAGCATAGATAGTAAAAAAATTTCGGTTATTCTTAAAAATAAATCACTAGATTATATATTAGAATACCTTTCTGATAAAACTAATTTGGTTTTTAATAAGATTGATAAACGACATTATACCATTGTTAAAAGAAAAATTTTATTAAACACAACACAAGATTTAGACCAAATTGTAATAACAAAATATTTAACTAGTGGTATCTCAAAAAAATCGCTTGGTTTTTTTACGGTAAAGCCTAAAAAAATAGGAATTCTTGCTGGTTTAACCGAAGCAGATGTTTTTGAAAGTTTACAACAACTACCATCGATTGTAAGTGTAGATGAAACTGCTACAAATATTCATATTCGTGGTGGAAATTCCGACCAAAATCGCATTATTTTTGATGGAATTAATATATACCACAAAGGCCATTTATTTGGAATGATTTCACCTTTTAATCCAAATATTATCGATAAAATTACTTTTTATAACAAAGGTACAAATCCACGTTATGGCGAACGAATTTCTAGTGTAATTGTTTTAGAAACCGATTCTAAAATTCATAAAAAAACACAATTAAATTTAGGTCTTAACGGAATAAATTTTGATGTAAATACAAGTATTCCGATAGTAAAAAATAAATTACAAATTCAGACTAGTTTTAGGCGATCTTTTTCCGAACTTATAAAAACACCAACATTTAATAAATTAACAGATAAAGTTTTTCAAGCCACAAAAGCAATAGATTCAGACAAAAATGCGTTTAATTTTGCAGATTATACCTTTAAAATGGATTATCATCCAAATACAAATAATAGATTTTATATTAGTAGTATTTATATAAATAACAATCTCAATTTTATAAATAAGGATGTAACCGATAATATAGATTATCATGATGTAATGGATATTTCTAATTTTGGCTTATCTGGAAAATGGATTAAAAATTGGAATTCAGTTTTGCAACAAAATACCATTTTAAGTTTTTCAAATTACCATTTATTATACACACAAACCTCTGTAAAAGACGGAATTTTAGCAACATTTACAGCTTTTGATAAACGAAACAGAATATATGACACGAATTTTATTACGGAATTGGATTTAAATATTTCTAAAAATCAACATTTATTTTTTGGATACGAATACAATTTTAAAAATGTAAGTTACGCTTTTTTACAAACAGAAAATCAAAATGTTTTTGTGTTAGATAGTAAAAAAAATCTATCGAATACACACAGTGTTTTTGGAAATTATAATTATTCTAATACTAATTTTTCTATACAATTTGGCACAAGATTTAATTATTATAACGAGTTTGATCAAATTAAAATAGAACCACGATTAGTTGTCAATCAAAAGATATTTAAAAATTTTAAAATACAGGCAACTGCTGAAATTAAAAACCAACGTATTAAAGAAATTGACGAAACTGTTTTAAGTGATTTTTCGTTAGAAAATAGGTTGTGGCAGTTGTCTGATAGTGAAACCAACCCTATAATTCACAGCAAACAATTTTCAATAGGAGCAGTGTATCATAAAAAAAATTGGACTATAGATACCGATTTTTATTTAAAAAATGTAGAAAACTTAACGGCTTTATCTTTGGGTTATTTAAATCCTAATGACCCTAATTTTCATTTAGGGAATCAGCATATTTTAGGAATGGAATTTTACACAAAAAAAGAAATTAAAAATTTAAGTATTTGGTTAAGTTACACGCTTAACAATATAAAAAGCAGGTATGAAAATATAAATAATTATAAGTATTTTACTTCTAGTAATGCAATAAAACATAACGCAACGATATCTACAGCATATAAAAAAGATAAGTTAGAAATTGCTTTAGCATGGAATATTCGTAGCGGAAAAACATATACCTTAGGCTCGTTTGATGCAAATAATAATTTTGTTTTCAATAGAATTAATTCCGAATTTTTACCAACATATCATCGTTTAGATTTTTCATCAACCTATGCTTTTAAATTTTCAAAACGAAATAATACAAATGCGAAAATAGGGTTTTCAATTAGAAATATATACAATCAGAAAAATCAATTGAGTAAAGAATATATAGGAAACAACTCTTTACATACTTCCGTAAGGATGGTAGATAAATTTGGTATAGGTTTTACACCAAATATTTTGTTTAGAGTTTGGTTTTAAAAAAAACTACTTGAAAATTTAAGTTCAAGTAGTTTTTAATAGTTTTTTAATCGCAAAAATTCATGGAATTAGCTTTGTTTAGATGCAAAATTTTAATTCACATCAGGTAAGGTAGTATATCTTTTTGCGTAATCCAGCATTTGTTCTGCAAAGGTTTTTGGTTGTGTTACTTCTACTGAAATAATTTTGCCATCCTTGTCTTTCTTTGCAACTAAAACAGGATTTACAAATCCGCTATATGGTGCAGATTTGAATTTGCTGTTACGTTCTAATACTTCTTTGTGTAATTCTTGATCTACTTTTACACCATAAGTTTCTATTAAATGTTGTCCTGCTTTAAAATCACCTTCCGATTTTATTCGTTGAATTTCTTTTAGCAACTCACCAAATAAAAAGCGTAATTTTTTATAATCACGAATAACAAAATAGGTCTTTCCGTCTTTTTTTATTTTTTCAATAACAGTATCTTTTTTACCTTTTTCAAAAGCCCAAGATGCTACTAATTGTCGGTTTCGCATATGAGCTTCTTCAATATCATCACCTAAATTTAGACGAATTAATTGTGTCATCATTCCGTTACGGATGTAGCCATCGTAGGCAGCACGACCAATACCAATAGAATCAGGTGATATTTTCATATCTACCAATTTTTTACTTGGTAAATAATACAAACCTACTAAATCTGCTCTAGCTTCTTCTAAAGCAGAAGCATAATTTTTAAGTGTTTCTTTAGGTTGTCCTACTCCTTTATTAAGTTTACCACTTGCGTGACCAACTACTTCGTGTAATGCTGTGTGTAATTTATCTGCTAGTTGTCCGTATTTTTCTTCAAAAGCAACTTCCTCGTCAGAAAAAGCAAATTCTTTTAAACGACCAGTTCCTCCTGCATGGTTATAGGCATCAATAAGGTTTCCTAGAGAAACCGATTTAGAGCCATGCTGTTCTCTAATCCAATTATTGTTTGGTAAGTTTACACCAATTGGCGTAGATGGCGAGGAATCTCCTGCTTCACCAGCAACAATAACGGTTTTATAACTAACACCAACAACATCTTTCTTTTTATGTTCGTCCATAATTGGAGAATGATCCTCAAACCATTGTGCATTTTCGGCTACAATTGCCATTTTTTTAGACATTTCAAAATCTTTAATTTCTACAATTGTTTCATAAGAACCTCTATATCCTTTAGGATCGTTATATACTTCAACAAATCCGTTAATATAATCAATATCCCCTTCGGTTGTTGTTGCCCAAGCTACGTTGTAGTCGTTCCAAACTTTTAAATCGCCTGTTTGGTAATATTTAATTAACAGCTCTAGTGAATGTGCTTGTTTTTCATTTTCAGCAACACTTTTTGCTTTTTCTAACCAATAAATAATTTTATCGATTGCTTTTCCGTATAAACCACCACTTTTATATTTTAATTCTTTTACAACACCATTTTCTTTTACCAATCTAGAATTTAAACCCAACTCTACTGGTTGTTTATCATTAGGATTAGCAAGTTTTGCATAAAAATTTTCCACCTCTTTTGTCGTTACATTTGTTCCGTAAAAATTAATTGCCGAACCTTCAATTAAACCTTTTTTAGGATCTAAATTTACTTTTTTAGTGTCTTTATCGTTAAAAATAACGTCAAAAGCTTCGCCTTTTAAATCGGTTTTTGTTTCCGATAGTAATTTGCTAAGGTATTCTTTTGAAAATGTTGGTTTAAATTTATCGTTAGAATAGTGATGGTGAATTCCGTTTGCAAACCAAACCTTTTTTAAATAGGTTTCAAAAGATTTCCAATCATTAGTAGATTTATCGCCTTTATAATTGGTGTAAATATTTTCTAAGGCACGACGAATTTTTAAATTATAACGGTAATTTTGATCGTACATAATATCTCTTCCGCTAAGACCTGCTTGGGTTAAAAAATAAACTAATTTTTGTTGTTTTAGACTTAATTTATCCCATTGTGGTATTTCGTATCGCAACACTTTAATGTCTGAAAATTGTTCTACAAAGGTAGATTTTGGCTTAGTTTCAGTTTTTTTGGTTTCTGTTGTAATTTCTTTTTTTGCATCTGTTTTACAAGAAAATAAAATGCTTACAATAAATAAAGAAAATAAAATTTTTGTTGTTTTCATAAAATAATATTAATTAGTAGGCTTCAAAAATACAAAAATTAAGTTAAAAGTTATACATTTGAATTTCCAAACAATATATACACATACTTACATGCAAAAGAAAGTTAAGGGGTTTTCAAAATTGCCAAAAAAACAAAAAATAGATTGGTTAGCTGCAAATTATTTTTCAGATGCAGAAAACGGAAAAAAAATACTATCTAGTTATTGGAATTCCGATAAAAAATTACAAGATTTACACGATGATTTTATAGAAAATACCATCTCTAATTTTTATCTACCATACGCTGTAGCTCCTAATTTTTTAATAAATAATAAAGAATATACCATACCAATGGTTATTGAAGAATCCTCTGTTGTTGCAGCTGCTGCTTTGGTTGCTAAATTTTGGAGTGATAAAGGTGGTTTTAAAACGACGGTTATTTCTACCACAAAAATCGGACAGGTACATTTTATGTATGCTGGTGAATTTGCTAAATTGCATTCCTATTTTAAAGAAATAAAACCAAAATTAATTCAAGCTACCAATAGTATTACTAAAAATATGCGTAAACGTGGAGGAGGTATTTTAGATATTGAACTACGCAATAAAACAACAGAATTAAAAAATTATTACCAACTACATGTTACTTTTGAAACCAAGGATAGTATGGGAGCAAATTTTATCAATTCGTGTTTAGAAGCAATAGCAACTGTTTTTAAAAATGAGGATATTAATGTGATAATGAGTATTTTATCTAATTACGTTCCCGATTGTTTGGTACGTGCTGAAGTGAGTTGTGCTGTTTCGGATTTATACCAAAAAGATGCCCAACATTATGCCGAAAAATTTATTTATGCCTTACACATTGCAAATGCCGAACCACACAGAGCGGTAACACACAACAAAGGAATAATGAACGGTATTGACGCTGTTGTTTTAGCAACAGGAAACGATTTTAGAGCAGTAGAAGCTGGTGTACATGCATACGCAGCACGAAGCGGAAAATATAAAAGTCTTTCTGGTGGAAAAATTGAAAATGGTATTTTTAGCTTTTGGCTAGAGATTCCGTTAGCACTTGGTACGGTAGGAGGAATGACCAAAATTCATCCGTTGGCAAAATTAAGTTTGGATATTTTAGGGAAACCTTCCGCAGCAGAATTAATGCAAGTGGTTGCTTGTGTTGGTTTGGCTCAGAATTTTGCAGCATTACGTGCTTTAACTACTACTGGTATTCAAAGCGGACACATGAAAATGCACCTAAATAATATTATCAAACAATTACAAGCAACGCCAGAACAAACGAATTATTTATTAGAATATTTTAAAGATAAAACAGTTAGTCATAGCGATGTAGTTGCTGTTTTTGAAAAAATTAAATAGCTTTTTTACCTATTTCAAATGCATGAAATTTTCAATTTTTTTTTAGAACCATATTACGAAGCTTCTACAATAAACATTTTGTTAGAAATTATAGCCGCTTCCTTAGGTATTGCAAGTGTTATTTTTGCTAAAAAGGAAAATATTTTAGTTTTTCCTACAGGAATTATAAGTACTTCCATTTATATTTATCTTTTATCACAATGGAGTTTGTATGGAGATTTAATTATAAATATTTATTATACCATTATGAGTGTGTATGGTTGGTATGTTTGGACACGAATTATAGATAAAAAAGAGAAAAAACACGTACCCATTACTAGAACAACTAAAAAAGAAAAAATAATTGCAACAGGCATTTTTATCACAGCATCGGCATTTGTAATTTTTATTTACAGACAGTATAATGTAATGCCTAACCAATTAAATTTTACCGAAAGCATACAATTTGCTTTTGAAAATTTAACTAGCGGAAATTTAGAAAAATTTAAAATAGCAGTACCGTTTTTAGATACTTTTACCACAGCAGCAGCTTTTGTTGCTATGTGGCTTATGGCTGTTAAAAAGATAGAAAATTGGACTTTTTGGATTGCCACAAACATTGTTTCCATACCTTTGTATTTTGTAAAAGGATATGGCTTTACAGGAATTCAATATTTGGTGTTTTTAGTACTTGCAATTCAAGGATATAAACAATGGAAAAAAATAATAAAATAGAAAAAGCTCTAAAACAAAAAAGAGCAAATGTGGTAAAAGTAGTTTTATTTGGCCCTGAATCTACAGGAAAAACAACTCTTTCGCAACAATTAGCACGACATTATCATACCGTTTGGGCTCCAGAATTTGCTAGAGAATACTTGCAAAATAAATGGAATAACTATCGAAAAACTTGCGAAAATTCCGATTTGATTCCGATAGCAATCGGACAAATGAAATTGGAAAATGAATTGGCAAAAAAAGCCGATAAAGTGCTAATTTGCGATACCGATTTATTAGAAACCAAAGTGTATTCACAAGAATATTACGGTGGTTTTGTAGATGCATATTTAGACAAAGCTGCAAAAGAAAACGATTACGATTTATACTTGTTAACGTATATTGATACACCTTGGGAAGCAGATGATTTACGTGATAGACCAGAACAAAGGCAAGAGATGTTTACCGCTTTTGAAAAAGCTTTAAAAGACCATAAAAAAAATTACATCTTACTTAAAGGCAATAAAGAAACTCGCTTAAAAAAAGCAATTACAGCTATTGATAAAATTCTTTCTAGTAAAGAAAATTTAGATACTTTTTCGGAAAATCTAGAAGATATTGATATGCATTTTTTGTTTCAAAATGACCATTCGGATTTGTTTTAATTGAGATTTAATTCCTTCATTGGAGCATCAAACAAAAATAGCCAACTATCTCGACCAAAAAACAACCGAAATAGACCAACTCATCAACCAAAAAGAACGCTTGTTAACGCTTTATGAAGAAGAAA
>CAYOWM010000024.1:0-10944 GCA_964407635.1 uncultured Flavobacteriaceae bacterium | reverse complement strand
CCATTGCTACATTAACCCATTGCTACATTGTTACATTAGCCCATTGTTACATTAAACCCATCGCTACATTAACCCATTGCTACATTAACCCATTGCTACATTGTTACATTAGCCCATTGTTACATTAACCCATTGCTACATTAACCCATTGTTACATTAAACCCATTGCTACATCGCTACATTAACCCATTGTTACATTAAACAATTGCTACATTATTACATCGTTACATTAAACACGCCGTTAAAGTCGTCTAGGATAAATCGTCAGTCGTTGTCCGATACGTAAATTGGTTTTTTTCATACCATTCCAACGCATAATTTTTTTAACCGAAACACCATATCGTCTAGCAATTTTACCCAAAAAATCCCCATTTTTAACCTTATAACGTATTCTGTTATTTAGTTCTGTATATTTTGGCAGAGGTTTTTCTCGTTTTGCAGCATTCGCAACAGCGAAAGCATAAATTCTATCCTCATTTTGCACAAATTTACCAATAAAATTCGTAGGTAAAACTAAGGTATAATTTCGTCCTTTTATAACAGGAATAATTTCCAATTTATATTGTGGATTTAAAAATTTAAGCATGTTCTTTTTTATAGGAATTGCTTGCATAATCTCATCAAAAGTAATCTGTTGTCTTACCTGTATCGTATCTGTTTGATAAAACTGGATACTAGCTTCTTTTGGTTTTATTTGGTGTGCATCTGCATACTCAAACAAATACATTGTAGCATAAAACAATGGCACATAACTAGCAGTTTCTCTAGGTAAATGATGGCGTAAATTCCAATAATTTTTCGAACCACCAGAACGTCTGATAGCCTTCGAAACATTTCCAGGACCAGAATTATATGCAGCAAGTGTCAAGTCCCAATCGTTAAAAATTTCGTGTAATTTGCTTAAATATTTACAAGCAGCAATAGTAGATTTTAGCACATCGCTACGTTCATCTACATACGAACTTACTTTTAAATCAAATTGCTGACCAGTTTGGTACATAAACTGCCACAATCCTGTTGCTCCGACAGGTGATTTTGCCAACGGATTTAAAGCCGATTCTACCACAACTAAATATTTCATTTCTAACGGAATATTATATTTTGCCAATTGTTCCTCAATTAGCGGAAAATAATATTTTGACCGTGCCATAAGCGTTGCATATCGGTCTTTTCTGTGTTTCAAAAAACTTTTAATAATTCGTTCTAATTGTTCGTTGTATTCTACGTAAAAAGGTGTTTTACTATTAAGGTATGCTAATCGCTTTTTTAAAATATCCGTAGTCAATTCTGGTAATATTTCATTAGAAGATATTTCAAAATCATCTTTTATAAATAAAGGAGAATTATCTTGCTCTTTAAGCCATAATGCATCAACTTGTTTAGCAAAAACAGCATCACTTAATAAACTTAAATCCTCATTTATATATGTTTCGGTGTAGGTTGGTGTAGTTTTTAAAATAGCTTTTGCTTGTGTAGTTACCGAATCTTTTACTTTTTTTTGTGATATTATTGTAATAGAATCCGTTTTAATTTCTTGTAAAATATTTTTTACTATGGAATCTTTTTCCACAAAAATATCTTTATTTTGTGAAAATACCATAAATGGAATACATAAAACTATAAAAATCAAAAATCGGAGCATAAAAATCAAAAATTAAGACGCCAAAAGTAGTAAAAAAATAAAAGTAACCTAAAATTTAACGCAAATAAGCTATTATTATTTAATTAAAAGCAAATAAATTTGCGTAAATTAAATATATTCACAATATTTGTTGTTTTAATTAAAACTAGACATTATAGAAATGAAACTAATTCAAACAAAGCAATTATTAATTTTCTTAGTAGTATTTTTACCATTTTCCCTTTTAGCTCAAACAGTTACAGGTGTCGTTAAAGACGATACTGGTGAGGTTTTGCCTTTTGCAAACGTTATAGAAAAAGGAACAACAAATGGTACAACAACGGATATTGACGGAAAATTCGAGTTACGAGTAAGTATCTTGCCAACGACATTAATTATCAATTCTTTAGGGTATTCCGAAATTATAATACCTGTTAGTACAACCAAACCAATTACAGCAACTTTAGTTGAAGAAGGCGTTGGACTAGACGAAGTAGTAATTACAGGAAACCGAGCAAAACCACGAACAGTACTAGACTCTCCGGTTCCGATAGACAATATCAGTGTAAAGGAATTAGTTGCTAGTGGAAAAACTACTGTAGATGAGATGCTAACCTATAAAGTACCATCTTTTAACTCCTCTAATCAAACAATTTCCGATGCTACTGCACATTTCGATCCTGCAGATTTACGTGGATTGGGTCCAAGTAGAACCTTAGTCCTAATTAACGGAAAACGTAAAAACCAATCAGCATTAGTATATATTAACGACACTCCTGGTAAAGGGGAAGTTGGTACAGATATGAAAAGTATTCCTGCTTCGGCAATTGAACGTATTGAAGTTTTACGCGATGGTGCTTCCTCACAATACGGTTCGGATGCTATTGCTGGTGTAATTAACATCATCTTAAAAAAAGATGTAAAAAATATTACAGCCAATATTTATTCTGGTATCACTACAAAAGGTGATGGTTTAGAAGTTGGTGCAGATATTAACGGAACATTAAAAGGTAAAAAAGGTGCTTGGGTAAATTACTCTTTCGGATTGAAACACCAAGAACATACTAACAGAGCAGGAGAGCCTGGCGAGGATACCTTATTTGGTGTTTTAGCAAACGATCCTACTTGGGGAAATTGGCTAAGCGAAAATCCTGATTTAGGAATGACTGTCGGACAACCTGATATGAATACTGGTGAAGTAATGTTTAACGGCTCTGTACCGTTTAAAAATAAAAAAGGAGAGTTTTATGCAACCATTGGTGCAACACTTAGACGAGGAAAATCTTTCGCCTTATATCGTACACCATATTGGATTCCAGATCCACATAATATTTTTCACGATGCTGGTCAAGATTACAATGGTTTTCAACCAACATTTATGACCGATATAACCGATAATTTTGATGTTGTTGGTGCTAAATTTGAAAAAAATGATTTCAAATTCGATGTGAGTGCTACTTACGGTACAAACGGTGTAGATTATAAAATAGGAAATACCTTAAATAGAGATTTAGAAGAATTCTCACCAACCGAATTTGAAGCAGGAGGATACCGATTTAATAACCTTATTGGTAATTTTGATGTAAGCCGTACTTTTAATAAAGTAAATACCATTGCAGGATTAGAATATAAAATAGAAAACTTTAAAACACTTGCTGGTGAACCAGATTCTTGGTTTGAAGATCCAACAAATGCATATAGTGGTGGAGCACAATCTTTTCCTGGTTTAACACCAAATAACAGAGTTAATGAAAGCCGAACTAGTTTTGCTGCATTTATAAATGCCGATGCTGATGTAACCGAAAATTTATTATTAGGTGCAGCTGCTCGTTTTGAAAACTATTCCGATTTTGGCGATAATCTTTCCTACAAAGCAAATGCAAGATACAAATTAGGCGATTTAGGAGCAATTCGTGCATCGTATAGTACAGGTTTTAGAGCACCTTCCTTACATCAAATTTATTTAAGTAACGTACAAACGCTAGTTTCTGGAGGTACAGTTTCTAATCAAGGAACATTTAATAATGTAGATCCAATAATTCGCGAAAGCTTAGGTGTACCGCAATTAAAAGCCGAAATTTCGACAAATATTAGTGCAGGTGTTACCTTAAAACCAATTCGCAATTTATCTATTGCTATTGATTATTATAAAGTAGATGTAGATAATCGTGTCTTATTTACTGGTGAGCAATCTTTTAGAGATGATGCAACCTACGACTCGAATGGCAATGTTATAACGCCAGATTTTACCAATCCTGTAGAACAAATACTTTTAGATAATAACGTAACCTCTATAAAATTCTTTACCAATGCTGTAAATACCCAAACGCAAGGTATAGATTTTGTTGCTAGTTATACTAATATTCGTTTCCCTAAAGGGAAGTTAGGATTTAATTTATCAGCCAATTGGAACCAAACTAAAATTGTTGGTAACATCACAACGCCTACAATTTTAGCACAAAATGGCTACGAAATTTTTAATCGTAAAGAAGCAAGTAGAATTGAATCGGCAAGACCAAATAGTAAAGTAATGTTTGGTATAAATTGGGAACAAGAAAAATTTAACGTAAGTCTTAATAACACCTATTTTGGCGAAGTTACTTGGCGACACCAATCGGATCCATTAAAAGATCAAACTTTTAAAGGTAAAGTGTTAACAGATATCGTTTTTGGATACAAAATCGTAAAGGAAGTTAAATTTAATTTAATTATAAATAATGCTTTAAATGTTTATCCAGATGAAATTGACAATAAAGGCGATGTAGTTACCGATTTAGGAGGACGATTTAAATACCCTTGGGAAGTAAACCAATTTGGATTTTTAGGTACGAAAGTAAAAGCAGGATTTAGTTTTAAATTTTAAGATATCATGAAAAATAATAATAACTTAAAATACGGCATACAAACGTATAATAATAATATAACTGACACATTTCTTATGAAACGTTTATTTTTACCCTTATTAGTTCTTTTTATATTACTACCTATATATAACCAAGCACAAGATCAATTGTCAGGGCCAGTGCCGACAATTGTAGATCCTACTGTAACCGATCCAAACGGATATTTTCAGGCATTTATGTATAATGCAGGCGTACAAGAGTATGAAATAGGTTGTGGTGTAAATAGTGTAGATGCAATAGCAAGATTTACAGATATTGGTAATACTACCGATTATACTGTAGAATCTATTCCGTATAAACCAGTACGTTTTGGTTATGTGCCGTCTTTACCAGGACAACAAATTTTACCAGATCAAGATGATAAATTTTTTGATATTTATAATTTAGGAGATTTTAACGTTTGTTTCTATGATAATAGTTATAACCAATATATTATGAACGATAATGGTGTGGTTTCGTTTGATTTATCTAGAGCAAATCAAGCTGTTGGAGGCGATCCTTCCAATGGAGGTTGGCGATTATTTTATAGTAGTGCCGAAGCTGCAGCTGTTGGAGGTTCAACCGTAGCAGGAGATCCTATAAAATTAGGAGCAAATGGAAATCAATTTTTATTAAATAACGCAATCTATTTGCCAGGACACGATTTGTTTACTACAAATTTACCAGCTGGAGCAGAATTTTATTGGAATGTTTATGGTACTGCTCCAAACAGACGTTTGGTAATTGGACTTTACGAAATTCCTATGTATGGTTGTTTTTCGGTAACACAAACGCATCAAATTATTATTTACGAAACAACTAATATTATTGAAATTCATATCAAGAATATTGATATTTGCGATACTTGGAATCCAAGTACTGGACCAGGAGGTTTTACTCTTGTCGGTATTCAGAATGATAATAGAGATAAATCCGCAGTTGCTCCTGGTAGAGATACCGACGAATGGGCTGCGTCTTTTGAAGCTTGGCGTTTTATTCCTGATGGAGGTGCTGTAAGACCTGAATTTGCTTGGTACACGAATTACGATAATACAACACATACGGGAGATTTATACTCTACAAATGAAGCAGAAACATTTAGTCCGACAGCAACTACTTTATACACTGCCGAAGTGCGATATATAGATGCTTGTAGTGGTGAATTAATTATTTATACACAAGATTTTTTAGTTAGAGTAGATGATTCTTTAAATGGAGAAATAGACGAATTAGTTCCTACAGATGATGCAACCGAAACCGTTACTTTATGTGAAGGAGATACCTATGTTGGTCATTTTACAGCTACTTCATCAATTACTAACCCTATTATTGGATACCAATGGTATGAATATCCAAATGTAGATGTAAGTATTCCTGCTAATGTTCTGAGTACTACAGAAAATTATGCCATACCACAACCAACATCTGGTACACATCGTATAGGTTGTTTGGTTACTGTTTACGAAGCAGATGGTGTTACGGTTAGATGTACCGTTACCGATGAGGTGATAGTAAACTTTATACCAATTGAAAACCCTTCTTTTGCATATCCACAACATGAGTATTGTGCAACAACCGATACAAATCCATTACCAATTAATGTTATAACACCTTTTGGTACTTTTACCATTGATAATGGTGGTGTTATTGATCCAACAACTGGTTTAGTTGATTTAGCTGCTAGTGGTGCAGGAGATGATAATACTGGTCATTTTATAATTACCTATACAACGCCTAATCCAAATTGTGGCGATTCTGCTACGTATTATATTGATATTTCAGGAGGTGCTCCTACATTAAATTACGGTGCTGTATATTGTATAACAGGAGCAGATGCAACCCCAACATTTTCTCCTACAGGAGGAACATTTACCATAGATAATGGTGCAACAATTGATACAGCAACTGGTTTTGTAGATATTTCTACACTAACTGTTGGTACAACTTATATTGTTACCTATACTGTCGGAGGTGTTTGTGGCGGATCAACTGATGATAGTTTTACTGTATCTGCAACTGCAGATCCAACTTTTAGTTATCCTGATCCTGTTTGTTTAGATGATACAGCAACTTTAATTCCAGACAGTATAGCAACTTCTGGAGGAAATTTTACTATAAATACAGGTACAATAAATGCCACAACAGGTGATTTGGCTGGAAATGTAGCAGGAACTTACGAAGTTACCTATACAACAGTAGGATGCGTAGAATCCAGTACTATTACAGTAGAGATACATGCTATTGAAAATGCAGATTTTAGCTTTGCAAGTACTTTTGTCTGTAAAGAAGCAGGATCAATAACACCTACTTTAGATGCAAATGCAAACACAGGCGGAACGTTTACCATTTTACCAGCTATTACAATCAATGCTAGTACAGGAGAAATTGATTTATCTACTGCAACAGCAGGAACGATTTACGATGTTACTTATACTACTTCTGGTACTTGTTCAGTAGCTACAACGGTACAATTAGAAGTAAAAGAACAAGCTGATGCAAGTTTTGCTTACACAGATACAGAATACTGTTTAGCAGATAATTTTAGTGTTGCAGCAAGTTCTATTGCTACAGCAGGAGGAACGTTTAGTATAAATGGAGGAGGAACTATCGATGCAACAACAGGAGTTGTAGATTTAAATGCTACTGGAGTTGGATCTTTTGAAATTACCTATAGTTTAACTGGTGATTGTCCGTCATCTTCTATGCAAACAATTACTATTGAAGACGAAAAGGATGCTAGTTTTATCTATCCTACCACAGCATGTATAGCAGGAGCAAACCCTTTACCAAATACAATTGCAACCGCAGGAGGAACATTTAGTATTGTAGGAAATACTGCAACAATAAATGCAAATACAGGTGAATTGGATTTAAGTACTACCACAGCTGGTACAACATACACAATAGAATATAATTTTGGAGGAAATTGCCCTTCAAGTTCTACGCAAACAATTACCATTACTGCAAGTGATGATTCCTCATTTACGTATAATCCAACACAATATTGTAATGATGCTACAAATCCATTGCCAATATTAGGAGGAAGTACACCAAGCGGAGGAACTTTTAGCATTAATAATGGAGGAGTAATTGATGCAACAACAGGTGAAGTGGATTTAACAGCTTCAGGATTAGGAGCAGATAATACAGGTGTGTTTACTATTTCATACCAAACGGCTGGTACCTGCTCCACAACAAGTTCTTTTGATATAACCATTATACTTCGTGATGATGCAAATTTTGATTATCCAACAAGTACTTGTATTGCAGATGCGAATCCTATGGCATCAAATATTATTACTTCAGGAGGAACATTTAGTGTAGATCAAGGAGCAACAATTAACCCAAATACTGGTGAATTAGATTTAAGTACTACGCAAGAAGGTATAACCTATACAATTACTTACCATACAGCAGGTACTTGTGATGATACACAGCAGCAAACGGTTTTAATTGACCAATCACCAAATGCTTTTGCACCAACTACTATTTTAGAATCGTGTAGTAACGGAAATGGAACAGCAAATTTCGATATTGCATCTTTAGAAGCTGAAATTTTACAAGGACAAGCAAATGTTAGCATTAGTTTCCATCCAACGGAAGCGTTTGCTTATGCAAATACTAATGTAATTAATACAATGCCTTATGCTGTTATTTCTGGAAATGTTTGGGCAAGAGTTGAAAATTTAGAAGGATGTGTTGCAGTAGTAGAAGTACCTGTAACTATTAATAATTGTATTTTAAATATTCCGTCAGGATTTTCTCCTGTAAGTACCATAGCAGAAAACCAAACGTTTAATATACCAGGAATTAGAGATATGTATCCTAATTTTGAAATATATATTTACAATCGTTACGGAAATGAAGTATATTCAGGTAAAGCAACTACCGAAAATTGGAACGGTAAAGTAAATAATTCAGGTGAATTACTACCAAGTGGAACTTATTTTTATGGTCTTAAATTAAATGATCATCAAGACATTCAATATAGAGGTTGGGTTTACCTACAATACTAAAAATAAACTCAAATAGTGTTAAAAGGGAATTTATCGTATGGATAATTCCCTTTTTTTATTTTGAATAGTTTCTAAACCGTAAACGTAATAAGTATTTAGAGTATGTAATATTAATTCTTAGAATAACAATTAAAAAGATACACTATTTGGATATAATTTTGTTTTTAAGATTATAGAATGTAAAAAAGATACAAACTTCCCTCAAAATCTGTATCTTTTTAGTGGTAAAATAATTAATTTAAAAAATTACTTAGTCAAATATATGTCAAATTTACATAGAATAACTAGCTTATTTTAAATTAGTATGCTTTTCTTTTAAAAGCGTATTGTATTACGCAATGATTAGAAAATTCACTCTAAATTTCACTTATTTGCTTTGTAACTAGTGCTTTTTTACGTGCTGAAACAGGAATTAATTCATCGTTTAATAACTCAACAAAACCATTTTTAGTTATTTTTCGTATGTATTTTGGATTAACTAAATGCGATTGATGTGTTCGTATAAAACCTTCTTCGCTTAAAAGATTGTCGTAGTATTTTAAATTTTTTGAAGTGAGAATTTTTCGTTTTTTTAAATGAAAATTGGTATATGCTCCTTCGGATTTACATCGGATAATATCGGATATTAATACAACGTATTGGTTATTTAAGGTTTTTAAAATTATTTTAGGCTCTGTTTTATTTTGTTTGTTATGTTTAACTACTGCTAACATTTCATTGAACGCTTCTTCCTTTAATATTTTTTCTTTTGCAGATTCTAAAACGGCTTTTAGTTCTATTGGACTAATTGGTTTTAATAAATAGTCTAAAGCACTATATTTAAAAGCTTTTATTGCATAATTTTCGTGTGCTGTCGTAAAAATTACACTTCCTTTAAAATTATTTAGTTTTTCTAAAACATCAAAACCGTTGCCATTTTTAATGTGAATATCTAAAAAAACAATTTCTGGTTTTTTGTCGTTAATTAATTTCACTGCATTTTCAACACTTTGTGCTGTACCTAAAATTTTAATATTAGGATCTATTAATTTTAATAAATCTATCAATGCTTCTTTGGCATTATTTTCGTCTTCAATTAGTACTGCTTTCATGGTTTGTATTTATGTTGTTTTAGAATAGAGTTTGCCTTATTGATGCACTTATTCTTTTAAGCAAAATTTAATTATTGTTCCTACTATTTTTTCTTTTTTATTTTTAATTTCGGTAATTTCAAAAGAGTTTTCTTCGTTTTTATTACGGATTTTTAAGCGACTTTTAAAAATTTCTAAAGCGTGAATTTCGTCTTTTTTACGTGCTTCTTTTTTTGCCTTTTTGGATTTGTAATAACCCATTCCGTTATCTTTAATGGAAAAACAAATTGCTTCTTCGGTTTTAACAATATTAATTTCTATTTTTCCGTTTTTTGTTTTGCCTTTTATACCATGTTCTATAGAATTTTCGACAAAAGGTTGTAATAACATTGGTGGCAATTTAATAGTACTTGCATCAATATTTTCATCTAAATCTATTTTGTATTTAAAAACATCGTCAAATCTAAATTGTTGTGTGGTTAGGTAATTAGTAAGCATTTGCAATTCTTCTTCTAAAGATATTTCATCACGATTACTAAAATCTAAAATTTGACGAATTAATCTAGAAAAAACGGCTATTACTTCGGCAGATTTTAACGGATTATTTTTAATTACTGCATTTTGAATTACAGTAAGCGAATTAAAAATAAAATGTGGATTCATTTGCAAACGAAGCACTTTATTTTTTAATTTTGTTCTTTGCTCAACATTTTTTGCTTTTTGGTATCTAAAATAAAAAATAGAAGCAATGGATGCTACGATGAGCAATCCTAAAAATAATGCTATTAATTGTCGGTTTTTTTTGGTTTTTTCTTTTTGTGCAATTAATTCGTTTCTCTTTTGCTCTAACTCGTGTTTATTGGTTAAAAATTCCAATTCTTTTTCTTGTAAATCATAGCGTTTATTAATGTAATCAATATTTTTTTGTTGGGTTTCTTTGTATATTACTCTATTTAAAGCATCGTATTTTTTAAGGTATTTTTGGGCTTTTTTGGTTTTACCATCTAATAACGCATTTTCAATTAGTGCATGGTATAACTTTAATATTTCTTTTTTATCGTCTGTTTTTTTGATACCAGAAATTGCTTTTTTGTAGGACTTTTCCGCAAAAGAATACAAATGCACTTTTTTATAAAAATTACCTAATTCAATATATGGTTTTGCGGTATTTAAACCTACAGATTTTAAAATTTTAATGGATTTTTGATAAAATATCTCGGCATCTATAAAATTTTGCTGTAACTCATATATTTCTGCTTTTTGTTGATATACAATTGATTGCATTGGATAATCTATTGTATAAATCATAAAATCCAACGATTTATTTACATAATACATTGCACTATCTAATTTTT
>CAYOWM010000023.1:8697-10982 GCA_964407635.1 uncultured Flavobacteriaceae bacterium | reverse complement strand
TGCTTTTTTACCTTGGTTACCAACTAACCAACTACCAGATTTGAATAAAAGTTTATTTTCCATAGATACATATACTTTACCATTTTTTCGTACAACGGTTAAGCCTTTACCTTCAAAATTTTGTAGAGCATTAGAAACGGCATCTTTTAATTGTTGCATTTTTGCTTCTTTACTTGCAATTAAATTTTCTAACTGTTCAATTCTTTCCGAACGTTCGTCTAGCTGTTTTTGTAAATTTTCTAGGCGTGTTTTTTCTGCAATTAAATCATTTTCTTTGGCGTTTAACTCTTGTGATAAACGTAGTATTTCTTTTGCTTTTTCATTAAGTTCGTTATTGCTATTTTGCGATAATTCGTTAAATTGTTTTTCCAATTCTTTTTTTCTGTCTTGTAAAGAAGTAACATCATCTAGCAAACTTGCTTTTGCATTTTTTAAGCTATCTACACTTTGTTTTAAGTTAGAATTTTCACTTTCTAATTGTTTTTTTGCAGCAAATAAATCGTCATTTTCACCAACTAAATCTTGATTTCTATTTTTTAAAGAGTTGTATTTATCCTCAAGTTCTTGATACATTTTTTTAGAAACACACGATTGTGTTGCAATTGCAAGTAGTACTATTAAAAATACTTTTTTCATTTCGTTTTAATTTTTTAAAGAATATTTTTTCAAATTACACAATAACACAAACCACAGACATTGTCACATTGCTACATTAACCCATTGCTACATTAACCCATTGCTACATTGCTACATTAACTCATTACTACATTAACTCATTACTACATTAACTCATTACTACATTAACTCATTGCTACATTGCTACATTAACCCATTGCTACATTAACTCATCAATTTCCACACCAACAGGACAATGATCGCTATGTTTAGCATCTTTTAAAATATATGCTCTTTTTAAACGTTTTTCTAGCGGTTTTGTTGCAAGGCAATAATCTAATCGCCAACCTTTATTATTGTTTCGTGCATTTGCTCGATAACTCCACCAAGAATATAAATCAGGATTTTTATTAAAAACTCTAAAAGTATCTATAAAGTCGTTGTTTATAAAACGGTCTAACCAATCACGTTCTTCTGGTAAAAAGCCAGAAGTATTTTTTAAACCTTTCGGATTATGAATATCAATTTCTTTATGGCAAATATTGTAATCACCACAAATAATTAAATTAGGAATATCTTTTTTTAGTTCCGTAATGTATTCCATAAATTCATCCATAAATTGGAATTTCAAGTCTAAACGCAAATTATTTGTTCCGCTTGGCAAGTATAAACTCATTATCGAAACGGTATCAAAGTCCGCACGAATAATACGACCTTCGGTACTTGCTAAGTTGAAATCTGCACCATAAACAATCTGTTTAGGTTCCGTTTTTGAAAGAATTGCAACGCCAGAATAGCCTTTTTTTTCGGCAGAAAACCAATAGTTGTACTTATAACCAGCTTTTTCAAAAAGGGAAAGATCTAATTGTTCTTTTTGTGCTTTAATTTCTTGTAAGCAGATAACATCAGGATTAGCCGAAACTAACCAATCTATAAACCCTTTTTTAATTGCAGCACGTATGCCGTTTACGTTGTATGATAAAATTTTCATTAAAATTTCATTTCAGGAATTTCGCCATTAATTACTAATGTACCAGCAGTAGCATTTTTTATTTCTTCAACTGTAACACCAGGAGCTCTTTCCAATAAATGGAATGCATTATCTTTTATTTCTAAAACTGCTAAATTTGTAACTATTTTTTTTACACAAGCAACACCTGTAAGTGGAAGGCTACACGAAGGTAAAATTTTAGATTCACCACGTTTATTGGTGTGCATCATTGCAACGATAATATTCTCGGCAGAAGCAACTAAATCCATTGCTCCACCCATTCCTTTAACCATTTTACCTGGAATTTTCCAATTTGCAATATCGCCATTTTGTGCAACTTCCATTGCTCCTAAAACGGTTAATTGTACGTGTTGTCCTCTAATCATTGCAAAACTCATTGCAGAGTCAAATAACGAACCACCTTTTAAAATAGTTACGGTTTGTTTTCCTGCATTGATTAAATCTGCGTCTTCTGTTCCTGCTATCGGAAAAGGTCCCATGCCTAATAAACCATTTTCCGATTGAAATTCTACTTCAATTCCTTTAGGAATATAATTTGCAACTAATGTAGGAATACCAATACCTAAATTAACGTACCAACCATCTTGTAATTCTTGTGCAATTCGTTGTGCTATTTGTGTTTTATTTAATGCCATATTTTTTGTTTTAATTTATCAAT
>CAYOWM010000023.1:0-8597 GCA_964407635.1 uncultured Flavobacteriaceae bacterium | reverse complement strand
CGTTGTGCTATTTGTGTTTTATTTAATGCCATATTTTTTGTTTTAATTTATCAATTTATTAATGTACTAATGTATCAATGTACTAATGTAACGATGTGCTAATGTAGCAATGTGTTAATTTATCAGTGTTCTAATGTATCGATGTACTAATGTAACGATGTATTAATTTATTAGTGTTTAATGTGTTATTATTATTTTGATTTTATGCTTGTGCTTAATATTTTATATAAAATTAGTCCGAGTTCTTTTATTTTTCCTTCTAGTGTTATGTGATTTGGGTAATTTTTTGAATTTTTACATAAGATTAACCAATATTTAGTTTCTTCTAATTCTTTTGTTGCTATTTTTATTAAAATCTTTTTTGCTTTCCGCATTTTGTGCTTCATGTATATTTGCACCAATACTTGTTCCTGATCGTAGTAATTGGTTTGCAATAACATATTTCTCTTTATCTTTTAATACTTCACAATATTGAATAATAAGTAACGCTACTTCAATGGATTTTTCTACAACAATATTAGCCATTATTTATATAATTTATCTCACGCATATTCTTTACTATATTTTAATAAATTGATACATTGCTGCATCTCTACATTAAACCCATTGTTACATTAATCCATTGGTACATCGCTACATTAAATCCATCGCTACATTAAACCCATTGTTACATTAATCCATTGGTACATCGCTACATTAAATCCATCGCTACATTAATTCATTGGTACATTAACTTCATTAACTTACCTAACTGTTCGTTGTTCGATACGTTTTTCGTAATTTTCACCTTGAAAAATTCGTTGTACAAAAATACCTGGAATATGAATTTGATTTGGATCTAATTCGCCAGGTTCTACTAATTCTTCTACTTCTGCAACGGTAATTTTACCAGCCATTGCCATTAACGGATTGAAATTTCGTGCCGTTCCTTTAAATATTAAATTACCAGCAGTATCGCCTTTCCATGCTTTTACAAAGGCAAATTCTGCGTTAAATGCGTGTTCTAAAACATACATTTTTCCGTTAAATTCTCTTGTTTCTTTACCTTCGGCAACTTCGGTTCCGTAACCTGCAGGAGTATAAAAAGCAGGAATTCCAGCACCTGTTGCTCTACAACGTTCAGCTAATGTGCCTTGCGGAATTAATTCTACTTCTAATTCACCAGAAAGCATTTGTCGTTCAAACTCATCGTTTTCTCCAACATAAGTTGAAATCATTTTTTTGATTTGTTTTTTTTGCAATAGCAATCCAAGACCAAAATCATCTACACCAGCATTGTTTGAAATACAGGTTAAGTTTTTAATTTCACGATTTACTAATTCGGAAATGGAATTTTCAGGAATGCCACATAATCCAAAACCACCAAGCATAAAAGTCATGCCATCTGTAACTCCTTCTAAGGCTTCTTTAGCGTTTTTTACTACTTTATTTATCATAATTTTTATTTTTTAACTGTCAAAATCATCTGGATCTTCTTCTTGTTTTTGGTTGTCGTCTTTTGGTTTGTTGTCGTCTT
This sequence comes from uncultured Flavobacteriaceae bacterium, assembly GCA_964407635.1. GTDB lineage: Bacteria > Bacteroidota > Bacteroidia > Flavobacteriales > Flavobacteriaceae > S010-17. The sequence goes on along the minus strand of CAYOWM010000023.1, from coordinate 7,081 downwards.
CACAATTCACTTCAATACTTAAATGATGTGGTTTTGCAAAAGGTTTATCACTAACATTAAGGTTTTTATCTGCATATAATTTTTTGTAATACAAAGCCCAAATTGGTAAAGCCATCGAAGCACCTTGACCACGACCAATATCAGGAAAATGTACTGCTCTATCTTCTGCACCAACCCAAACACCAGTTGCTAGATTTGGCACAATTCCCATAAACCAACCGTCGGATTGGTTTTGTGTAGTACCAGTTTTTCCTGCAATAGCATTGGTAAAACCATACGGACTTCCTGTTACAATAGCATGTCTATGTTTTCTTTTAGAACGCAATCTTGCACCAGAACCAGATTTGGTAACACCTTCCATTAGGTTTAGCATTACATAGGCAATTTCTTCGTTTACCACTTCGTTTCTTGTGGTGTTAAATGTTTCTAAAACGGCACCATTTTTATCTTCAATTCTTAAAATCATCATTGGTTTAACAAACATACCTTTATTGGCAAAAGTTGCTAAAGCACCAATCATTTCGTAAAGAGATAAATCTACTGCACCAAGTGCAATAGAAGGGTTTGCTTCTAATTTACTCGTAATTCCCATTTTTTTGGCAAGTTTCACTACATTACTTGGTCCTGCTTGATCGATAAGTCTAGCAGAAATAACATTTACCGAATTTGCCAAAGCTACTTTTAAAGATAATTCACCACCATATTTCTCACCTGCATTTCTTGGAGACCAATCCTCAGGCATACCATATTTTTCTTTTGGAATGGTATAACGAGTATTGGACATTTTTTTACAAGGCGAATATTTTAATTGGTTAATAGCTGTTGCATAAACAAATGGTTTAAAAGTAGAACCAACTTGTCGTTTTTGTAATTTAACAGCATCGTATTTAAAATGTTTGTGGTTAATTCCGCCAACCCAAGCTTTTACATGACCAGTTTGTGGTTCGACAGATAGTAAACCTGCATGAAAAAAATGTTTGTAATATCTAATGGAATCGTAAGGAGTCATTATAGTGTCTATATCCCCTTTCCAAGCAAACACACGCATTTTTCTTTTTTTATGAAAACTTGCTTTAATGTCTTTTTCGGACAAGCCTTGTTTTTTTGCTTTTCGCCAACGTTCGGAACGTTTCATAGCTTGAGATAAGGCTCTTTTAACATCCTTTTCTTTAAAATCGGTACTGTACGGAATTAATTTTTTTTGCCAAGCATTTCGTTTGCTTTTGGTTCGGGATTTGGTGTAGGCATCAAAAATATTTTGAAGGTTTTCCATATGCTCTTTCATGGCTTCCTCGGCATATTTTTGCATTCTGGAATCAATGGTTACATATATTTTTAAGCCATCTGTATGTAAATCGTATTTTTTACCATTTGCTTTTGGGTGTTTTTTTATCCATTGTTTCATAAATTTCCGAACATATTCTCTAAAATAAGTAGCGATTCCGTCATTGGTATCTTCAGGAGAAAAATCTAGTACAATTGGTAATTTTTGTAAGGAATCTTTCACTTTTGTAGAAAGCATATTATTAATTTCCATTTGTTTTAAAACTTGGTTACGACGTTTAAGGGATTTGTTTTTAGATACCGATCGTTTGGGATTGTATTGTCTAGGGTTTTTAAGCATTGCAACAAGTACAGCAGACTCTTCAGGTTTTAAATCTTTAGGTTCTTTACCAAAATAAATTCTACTTGCCGATCGTACACCAACTGCTTGATATAAAAAGTCTTGTTTGTTAAAATACATGGCAATAATTTCCTCTTTGGTATATTGTTTTTCTAATCGGATTGCAATAATCCATTCTTTTAATTTTTGGATTAATCGTTTTCGTAACGAACTAGAACCACCTGTAAAAAGCAATTTAGATAATTGTTGTGTTACAGTACTTGCTCCACCTTTTGTGCCTAAAAAGATAAATGCTCTAGCAGTTCCTCTAAAATCAATTCCTGAATGTTTGTAAAAGCGTTCGTCTTCAGTTGCAACCAAAGCATTTACTAAATTTTTTGGTAGATCTTTAAATTTTATAGGTGTTCTATTTTCTTTAAATATTTTACCAATTGTTTTTCCATCTTCCGAAATTATTTGTGTTGCTAAATCGTTTTTAGGATTTTCAAGTTTATCAAAACTAGGCAAGTCTCCAAAAATGGAAATAAGAAAAAACACTAAAAAAAGAGCTAAAATGCCTCCAAAATAAAGCATCCAAAACCATTTGTTGTATTTTTTAAAATCGTTATTTTTTTTGTTATTAGTCATGTAGTTCTTGTTTTTCAATTTCTAAACCAACATCGTTTATTCCGTTAAGATAGGTAACGCCATTTTCTTTTCCAAGCTTACGCATGGCTTGTTTTATAGAGAAAACATAAGCTCCTTTGGTTGGGAAAACTACATTGGTTTTATATTCTAATTTATTTTCTTTTATGTCAGTAAAACCAGATCCTAAAAACACACCTTTTTTGTCAGTCATTTCGTATTCTAAGGTATCGGTAATGTTAAAATTGTTAGGAAAATCTACTTTAATAATTAAAAAAAGGTTGTTAAATTCGTAATTTTTATTGTTTCGTAAATTTACATAAATAGTATTTTTTGAGAGCGTATCTTTTATATTTACTGTAAATTTTACGATAGAATCTTTATGCCATTTGGTGTTATTTATACTCTTATATTTTGTAAAAGTAGTATTTTTATTACACGAAATAATTACTGTTATTAGCAATATGTACATAAAAAATTTAGGCATCTTTTTTATTTTGATTCTTGTTGTTTTGATTGTTTCTATTGTTTGGTTTTCTACGTCTTTTTGAATTGGTATTTTTCTTAGCGTTTGGATTTTTAGAGTTGTTGTTTTGTTGCTTGTTATTCGAATTTTTATTGTTTTGTCTGTTGTTTGGTTGTTTTTTATTATTTTTATTTCGGTTATTTCTGCGTTTGTTTCTGCGTTTCGGTTTGTCAAAACGCGTTAAACTATCTTGTCCAACAACATCTTTATAGATATCTTTTAATGGTTCGTCAATAATTAATTCATCTGCATATTCTTCTAAGCTATCTGGTTTTTTACCTTCTTTGTTTAGGGCAATAATTTCATTAACGTGTGCTACTTTTAATTTATGCCATTGCATAGGATTATCTTTGTACGTGTACCAAAGTAAACCACTAAAAATATCCATTTTTTGATATATAGCAGTTCCTTTTTTGGTTTGTAGCCAAGTAGATGTTTTCGGAAATTCTTTTAAGGCATCTAAATACGAATCCAATTCGTAATTTAAACAACATTTAAGTTTACCACATTGTCCTGAAAGTTTTAAAGGATTTAGCGATAATTGTTGGTAACGAGCAGCATCGGTTTTTACGCTTCTAAAATCGGTTAACCAAGTAGAACAACAAAGTTCTCTACCGCACGAACCAATTCCGCCAAGCCTTGCTGCCTCTTGTCTAAGACCAACTTGTTTCATTTCAATACGAATATTAAAAGTAGAGGCAAGTTCTCTAATTAACATTCTAAAATCTACACGATCATCGGCGGTATAATAAAAAGTTGCTTTTTTCCCATCACCTTGAAATTCCACATCGCTAAGTTTCATTTTTAGTTTTAGCCTAGAAATAATCAATCTTGATTTTCGTTGTACATCGGATTCTTTTTCTCTAGATTCTTGCCAAATTTCAATATCTCTTTGACTAGCTTTTCTGTAAATTTGAAGGATGTTTTCACTTTTGGTGGAAACTTTTTTCTTTTTCATTTGAATTTTAACTAATTCACCTGTTAAAGAAACCACACCAATATCGTGTCCTGATTTAGCAGCAACTGCAACTACATCACCCATACATAGCGAAAGATTTTTTTCATTTCGGTAAAATTCTTTTCTACCATTTTTGAATCGAATTTCTACAATATCAAACTTTTTTTGATTACTTGGCAAGGTCATATTTCCTAACCAATCGTACACCGAAAGTTTTTCACAACCTCCAGAAGCACACGTTCCGTTACTTTTGCATCCTTTTGGGATTCCTGTTTTATCTGTACTACAAGTTGTACAACTCATATTATATTTTTTATTTTTTTGATTACTAAATGCTTAAGTTTTTTATTTCGTTTAATTATTCTTTTTCAATTTCTAAAAAAAAACAAAAGCTATTTTAATCGGTAAATATACCAAATAAAAAGTTATTTTAAAATTTTAATTTATGGATAAATTTTTTGTCGTTAAAATGCGTTTAATATACGGGTTTTATAACTTTTTAATAAATTAGTCCTAAAGGTTTTTAAAAATACTATTTTTGCTTTATGTATTTCGATAAAATAATAGGTTTAGAAAACATAAAATCCTATTTAACCAAAACGGTTGATGAGAATAGGATTCCGCATGCACAATTGTTTGTTGGATCGGAAGGTTCAGGCACTTTGGCAATGGCAATTGGATATGCACAATATATTTTATGTAATACAGCAGTAAATAAAAGTGCTTGTAATATAAAATGTGAAAAATTAACACATCCAGATTTACATTTTTCTTTTCCTATTGTAACGACAACTAAGGTAAAAAAAGATCCTGTTTGTGATTTGTTTTTATCCGATTGGCGAGAATTTGTACAGCAAAATAGATATGGAAGTTTGTTTAATTGGATGCAATTTTTAGGTGTTGAAAACAAACAAGGAATTATTAATAAAGCCGAAGCTGCTGCAATTTCAAAAAAAATTAGCGTTAAATCTTTTGAAGGTGGTTATAAAATTGCCATAATTTGGATGGCAGAAAAATTAAACGATACTGCTGCAAATTTGCTTTTAAAATTGATAGAAGAACCGCCAGAAAAAACGGTTTTTATTTTAATTGCCGAGGATGAAGAACAAATAATAAAAACCATATTATCTCGATGTCAAGTATTGCATTTTCCTAAAGTTAGTGAAGTAAATATAGTGCAAACTTTAGTAGAAAAGCATCAAATTACCGAAAAACAAGCAATAAAAATTGCACATCAAGCAAACGGAAATTTTAATAAAGCATTACATCTTTTACAAACCGACAGTAAAGATCAAATTTTTGAAAAATGGTTTATAACTTGGATTCGTGCTGCATTTAGAGCAAAAGGGAATGCTTCGGTAATTGAGAATTTAATAATTTGGAGCCATGAAATTGCAGCCTCAGGTAGAGAAAATCAAAAACAATTTTTACAGTATTGTTTGCATTTTTTTAGACAAGCTATGTTATTAAATTACAAAGCCGATAAATTGGTGTATTTAGAAACCACTACACCTAATTTTGATTTGAAAAAATTTGCTCCGTTTGTACACGGAAACAATATTATGGAAATTAGCAATACGTTAAACGATGCAATTTACCATATCGAACGTAACGGAAATGCTAAAATTATTTTATTAGATATTTCTATAAAACTAACACGATTATTACACACAAAAGAATAAAATTACACCTTATGAATAGATTATTTCCAAAACGATTTTCCTTGCTAAAAATGTATGTACTTACTTTTTTGGTAATTTCTTTTGTTATCCGTTTTATATTTTATATTTGGTCTTTTAACGAAATAGATTTTAGTATCCTTTCCTTTTTCAGAACTTTTTTAACAGGATTGTTTTTTGATTTAGGCGTAATTTCTTTTTTTGTAATTCCTTTTTCTTTGTATTTATTGCTTTTTCCAAAACGATTTTACGGTTCGTTACTAGATAAAATGATTATTTATTTCGCGTATTTTATCGGAATTTTAATCTTTGTTTTTACCTTTTTTGCAGAAATTACTTTTTGGGAAGAATTCAAACGCCGATTTAATTTTATAGCAGTAGATTATCTTGTTTATACTTACGAAGTAGTGGAAAATATTAACCAATCTTATCCATTACCATTACTAATTGGAGGTGTAATAATTATTACCTTAATCTTAATTTTCATTGCTAAAAAACGAAATAGTTTTAAACAAACCTTTACTAATGATAATGATTTTAAAACAAAATTAATTCCAACTGTTTTTTGGATTGCAATTGCCTTAATTTTTAATTTTTTTATTACCAATAAAAATGCAGAATGGTCTAAAAATCGATTTGAAAACGAAATGTCTAAATCAGGTATTTATTCCTTTTTTGCAGCATTTAGAAATAACGAATTAAAATTTGATGAATTCTATAAAACACAAGATTTAGATACTTCTTTCACTTTAGTGAAAAAATTAACCGCAACCAAAACCGATAGTATTTATAACCATCCAAAAAGTATTAAACGATTGGTGCGAAACATAGATTCCTTACAGCAAAAACCAAATGTAATTTTAATTTGTGTAGAAAGCCTTAGTGCTAGTTTTATGCAATCTTTTGGAAACAAGAAAAATATCACACCATTTTTAGATAAATTAAGTAAAGAATCTGTGTTTTTTACAAATACCTACGCAACAGGTACACGAACCATTCGTGGTATGGAAGCAATTGTACTTTCTGTTCCGCCAACCGCAGGTCGTAGTATTGTAAAAAGGCCAAATAATAATAATTTATTTTCAATTGGCGAAGTTTTTAAACAACAAGGTTACTCTAGAACTTTTTTTTACGGAGGTGATGGCTATTTTGATAATATGAATCAATTTTTTGGAGGAAATGGCTTTGATATTGTCGATCGTGGTCGTGGATTTTTACTTGGCGATAGCTTTAAGGCAAAACGAATTAACATAAATAACAACGAAGTAACTTTTGAAAACGCTTGGGGAGTTTGCGATGAAAATGTGTACGATAAAGTTATACAACAAGCTAATATTTCGCATAAAAACAAACAACCGTTTTTTAATTTTATTATGACAACTTCTAACCATAGACCATACACCTATCCTGAAGGAAAGATAGATATCCCGTCAGGAACAAGTAGGAGTGGAGCTGTAAAATATACCGATTTTGCCATAAAAGAATTTATTAATAAGGCAAAAAAACAAACATGGTTTAAAAACACCGTTTTTATAATTATGGCAGACCATTGTGCTAGTAGTGCAGGACGATCGGAATTGGATATTGCAAATTACCACATTCCTGTAATGATTTACAATTTACCAAATACACCAGCTAAAATACAACGTAAATTAACTTCGCAAATTGAT
>CAYOWM010000022.1:0-11421 GCA_964407635.1 uncultured Flavobacteriaceae bacterium | reverse complement strand
ATTTCTAAAGCACGTAATACATAATTTACACGATAAATCGGAACTTGTTTTCCGTCAATTTTAGCTTCCCAATCGTTAAAAAACATTTCGGAAAATACTGCAAATTGTGGTTTACTAGAAAAACTTTGATACGTAAATTCATTAATTTTTTTATCCGTTAATTTTATAATTGCCGTAGAATCTTTTTCGTAAGTTGCTTTAGGTAATGCGTGTTTTATCTTTTTTTGTAAAGCAACTTTACTTAAAACAGCAGCTTTTTTAGTTGGCAAAGTGTCTAATATTTTTATTACATCATCTGCGGATTCTGCAACATAAACGCTATTTACAAACCAAGCATTTCCGTTTGCTTTTGTGTTTTTTTCATAAGTAGTATTTCCTTCTTTATCTTGAAAAATAATGTATTTGGTATTAAGCATATTTAAGGTTTCCTCATTCATCTTTGCAATTTGGTATTCAAATAACTCTTGATACCTACGAGGTTTTGCTGCGTGATAACCACCTAATGAATTATGAAAATACGATGTTCGTGCTTCATTCATTGGATTTCCAGTAAGATTTAAAACTCTAAAATGACTAGTATCTTTATTAATTTCTTTATCAATTTTATTGGCTAAAAAAGGTTTTTCCATATTGATTTTATCTACAAAATCACTTGCATTTACGTAGCGTTTATCTACTAAAGTTAAATCAAAAAGAATTAAAATTCCGATAATTATAAAACTACTATTTGCCGTAATTTTTTGTTTTAAATAAAACCAAATTGTAGTTGCAGTTGCTAAAATTAACAAGAACGAACGAATACTATCTAAGCGAAACATTGCTTTTCTATCTGCAATCACAGCATCTGAAAACCCTGAAATCATTTTATCTAAACCACGGTCGCTTTGACCAACAAAATCGAATAAAAATGTTCCGAAAACGGCAAAGAAAAGGGCTAATCCTCCAACAATATACAAACTTTTCTTTAGGTATTTAATTTTATACTCTGTATTAACTTTTGCGTCAAACATTTTAGCCAAAGCTAGTATTCCTAATAACGGAATTGCCAATTCAACCAATACTTGGATAGAGCTTACGGCTCTAAAAATATTATACAATGGTACATAATTAATAAAAAAATCGGTTAGAAAAGGCAAATTTTTTCCAAAACTTAAAAGTAACGCAAAGATCGATGTAGCAACCAACCATTTTTTATATTTATTGTTTACAACAAAAATTCCTAAAACAAAAAGAAAGATAAAAATTGCTCCAATATATGCAGGAGCAGCTACAAAAGGTTGGTTTCCCCAATAAGTTGGTACGCCATTTTCCACAAAATTTTTAGCTTGTTTTTTTCCGTAATCTTTGGCTATAAATTTATAACTATTTGAATTTTTGTCTAGTTTTTCATTACTAGCTCCACCCGTAAATCTAGAAATAAACAAATTAAAAGTTTCTAGTTTACCATAACTGTATTCCGTAATATAATCTCTATCCAAGCCTGACGAAATGTGTTTTTTCTTTTTTCCGTTAGGTAAAATGGTTAATTCACTTTTACTACGTGTACTATCTTTTTTATAGCTTTTTGTTGCCATTAAACTAGTTGCGTGCATACCTACACTTAAAATTACTGCAACTATTAAAATAGAAATACTTTTTAAAAAATGCTTAATCGTTTTGTTTTTAAGAGCTTCCAAAAGGTAAAAAGTACCCAAAATCAACACCATAAATAGCAAATAGTAAGTCATTTGCGGATGACTTGCATTAATTTCAAAAGCCATTGCTAAAGCGGTTAGGATAAATCCGAATAGATATTTTTTATTAAAAACCAATATAATTCCAGATAAAACTAACGGAAAATATGCAATTGCATGTGCTTTTGCGTTGTGTCCAACACCCAAAATAACAATTAAGTAGGTAGAAAGTCCAAAACCTAAAGAACCGATAATTGCGATTTTCCAATCCATTTTTAAAACTTGCAACAGCACAAAAAAGCCAAGAAAATACAAAAATAAATAATCGGCAGGTCTTGGTAAAAAACGAAGTATTGTATCTACTTTACCAATAAAATTATTAGGATATTTTGCACTTACGTTATATGCTGGCATTCCTCCAAAAGAAGTGTTTGTCCAATACGCTTCTTTGCCAGTTTGGTTGCGATAATCGTTTAATTCTTTTGCCGATCCTTTAAACTGTACAATATCACTTTGATGTATTACTTTGCCTTGTAAAACTGGATAAAAATACGCTAAACTAACTACTGAAAAAATAGTAATTGCGATTATATATGGAATAAAATTTTTCATTAAAATAGTTTAAATTAGGAATAGAAATACTGGAAAATAACTATCAAATTTGCTAATCAACCTCTTCATAATCAACATACTCACCAACAGAGTTGTTAGATGTTTTACTAGTTGGTTTTTTATCTACTACAGTTTTACCAATTTCTTGATTTTTAGTTTGTTTGTATCCTTGTTGCTCTTGCATTTTTGCATTCATTTTGTCCATTGCTCGTTTCATTATATGCGGAAATGCCATTCTAGCTACTATTTTTAAAACATAGTAAGCTAGCATTATAATTAGAATTGTTCTTAATCCCATAAAAATAAAATTTGCTCAAAAATAACAATTTACCAGCACTTAATACGTTAAGAAGGATATAAAATTATATATTTACCAAATATTTTTATTTTATGAAGCAATTATTTTTACTTATCGTGTGCTATCTTGCTTTTTTACAAGTAAATGCACAATATACCGAAATTATTAACTCTAAAAGACCTGGGTTTTCGGAAAGTCCGTATGGTGTTGGAACAAATGTTTTTCAGGTAGAATCTGGGTTTTTTTATCGGAAAAATCAAATAGCGAAAACTTTTGATATAGACAATTCGTATGGTGCAAACGTATTTTTGCGTTATGGTAAATTTTCAGAAAAACTAGAAATAAATTTAGATTTTGCATATCAAAAAGACAGAATAGTTTTTCACAATATTTTAAATTCGTATAGCAATGTTAGTGGTATTAGCAAATTAACTTTCGGAGCAAAATATTTAATTCACAACCAAAAATATACAGACAAATCTAAAGAAATACATAGTTGGAAAAAACGAACATCGTTTGATAAAAAACGATTAATTCCATCGGTTGGTGCGTATGTAGGTGTAAATACCAATTTTTTAAGTCCATATTATAAAGAAGAAGGCATCAGTTTAAAAGGAGCTATTTTATTACAAAATGATATTTCTAGTCGTTTTGTGGTTTTAACCAATCTGTATGCCGATAAGATTATGCAAGATATGGAATATGGTTATATTTTAACCGCAACCTATGCTGTAAATTTAAAATGGTCTATATTTGGTGAAAACCAAGGCATTCGCAAAAAAATTGAAAATAACGAAATGCAATTTGGTGTCGGAACAGCGTATTTATTTAATAACAATGTACAATTTGATTTTGCAGCACGAACTACTTTTGCTGGTAAATCAAACGATATTTATTTAGCATTAGGAGGTTCTTGGCGTTTGGATAGACATGTTAAAGAAACCAAAAGTGAAGACGTTTTAAAAGGCGAAAAAAAAGGTAGTTTCTTTAGTAGATTGTTTAAAAAGAAACGAGGAAGAACTCCTAAAACGAGAAAAATAAAAGCAAAAAAACGTAAAATAAAAGAGAAAAAAACAAAAAGGAAACGAAAGAAAAGAAAACGAGTTAAAAAAGCAAAAAAAGGAACGCCTTCTTTTTACGATGAAGATAAAAAAAGTAAAAAGAAAAAACGAAAAAGAAAGCGTAAAAACAAAGAATAATTTGTAAAATGATTACAATAAAAGAAGTTACCACAAAAAAGGAAATGAAGCAATTTGTTACATTTCCTTTCGGTTTGTATAAAAATAATAAATATTGGGTACCTCCAATTATTAAAGATGAAATTGCGAGTTTTGACAAAGAAAAAAATCCTGTTTTTAAACACGCAATAGCTCATTTTTTATTAGCTTATAAAAACGATAAAATAGTTGGACGAACAGCAGCAATTATCAATACTTTTGAGGTAGAAAAACAAGGCGTAAAAAAAATGCGTTTTGGTTGGTTTGATGTTATAGATGATATTGAAGTTACTAAAGCATTACTGAATAAAGTATCCGAAATTGGCAAAAAACACCAATTAAAATATATAGAAGGTCCTGTTGGATTTTCAAATTTAGATAAAGTAGGATTACTAACCAAAGGATACAATCATATCGGTACAATGATTACTTGGTATAATCATCCATATTATGTAGAACATATTACAAAATTAGGATTTAAAAAAGAAAAAGAGTATGTGGAAAATTATATTATGATTTCAGATATAGATCCAAGTAATTTTAATCGAGCAGCATCGTTAATTAAAAGACGTTTTAAGCTACAAGAAAAGAATTTTTCTAGTTCTAAAGAAATCATGCCTTATGTAGAGGAAATGTTTCAGCTTTTTAATATTTGTTATGCAAAATTATCGACATTTGTACCAATTTCAAAAGAACAAATTGCCTATTTTAAAAAGAAATTTATTTCGTTTATAAATCCTGAATACATCAAATTTGTATTAGATGAAAATAATAAAATTATTGCATTTTCTATTATGATGCCTTCCTTTTCGGAAGCACTTCAAAAAGCAAAAGGTAAATTGTTGCCTTTCGGAATTTTTCATTTGTTAAAAGCACGTAAAAAAAACGATACTATTATTGCATATTTAATTGGTGTGCATCCAGATTATCAAAACAAAGGAGTTACAGCAATTATTTTTGATGAATTTTATAAAACGGTTACTAAAAATGGTATAAAAAAATTGGTACGAACACCAGAATTAGCCGATAATATTGCTCAGGCACAAATTTGGAAACGAATAAAACAAGTAAATCATGCAAGACGTTGTACGTATGTCAAACCAATAGGATATTAAACAAATATAAAAAACATATGAAATTTAATGATTTAGATATAAAAAAATGGAAAGAAAGTGATATTAATGTTGATAGTCTTTGGTTAATTGGAGAACGAGATAAAAGAGGGAAACATTCAAATAAGTATCACGGTAATTTTATTCCACAAATTCCCTATCAACTAATAAAGAGATATACAAAAAAACAAGATATTGTTCTTGACATGTTTCTTGGGAGTGGAACAACACTTTTTGAATGTGAAAATTTGAATAGAAATTTTATTGGGTTTGATATTAATGAAGAGATAATTTCATTTGTAAAAGAGAAAATGGAACACTCTAATAATATAAAATTCGATATTCAAAATTGTGATACATCAAACTCCCTTGACTTTGACAATAAAATAAAAAAATCATTAAACAAACTAAATTCTGCCAAAGTACATTTTGTAATTATGCACCCTCCATATATGGATATTGTAAAGTTCACAAACAAGAATGAAGATTTGTCTCAAATATCTGATTTATCTCAATTTGTTAAAACTTTTAATAAAGTAGTTCAAAATGCTTTGAAATATTTAGAAACTAATCGTTACTTTGCAATAGTAATTGGTGATGTTTACAAAAAAGGAGAAGTGGTTCCTTTATCATTTTATGTAATGGATGCAATTAAACGAAACTTTAAAGTAAAATTAAAAGGTATAATCGTGAAAAATATAGAAGGAAATAGAGGCAAAATTGGGCAAGGTGGCATTTGGAAATATAGAGCTTTAAACAGTGACTATTATATTTTTAAGCATGAATATATAATGGTTTTTAAAAAGGAATTTTAAGATGACAAAAACAGAGTTATTTATACAATTAGCAAACCCTGATAAAAATGGAAAATCTAGATGGGTAAATACATCAGAGTTTGTGGGAGAATATTCATCATTAGAATTGCTAAATGGTTTAAGTTGGGGAAGAAAATCATCAACTCTTGCAAAAAAGTATATTGTCGAAACAGATAAAACAGTTACGCCTGGTGTAAAAATTGATAGAATTAGATTAAATGGCTTTAACACTCAAAAAACTTTTAATCAAAATATCAGAAATGATATAAAAGAATTCTATAAAAAACAAAATTGTGTAGTGCTTGGAATTAACGGAAAATCTGAAAATACAAGAATAGAAATTGACCATAAAGACGGTAGAAAAGACAATTATAGAATATCAAACACAAAAACACAAAAATTATCGGATTTTCAACCTTTATCAAAAGCCGCTAATGATGTTAAAAGACAGATTTGTAAAAGATGTAAAGAAACAAACAAGCGGTGGAATGCTAAGAATTTAAAAGGTAATCCATTTGAGTTTTATTATGGTAATGAAAATTACACAGAAGAAATTAAATGTAAAGGTTGTTATCAATATGATCCAGTAGAATATCGTAAGACAGTCGTTATTCGTGTAGGAGAGATGGCAGCAAAAGAAGCGGTAGATGCAGTATTTAAAAAATTATATCCAAAAGATTGATTATGAATTATATAGGTTCAAAATTAAAATTGTCAGATTTTATAAAATCAACTGTTTATTCAGTTGTAGGTAATGATTTATCTGATAAAATATTCTGCGATATTTTTGCTGGTACTGGTATTGTTGGAAGAAGTTTTAAACAAGAAGTAAAACAAGTAATTTCAAATGACTTTGAATATTATAGCTTTGTTTTAAATAAAAATTACATTGAAAATCATTGCAAACTAGAAAATCAAAATGAATTAATAGAAGAATTAAATCAATTACCATTAATAGAAAATGGATTTATTTATAAAAACTATTGTTTAGGTAGCGGAAGCGGTAGACAATATTTTGCAGATAGAAATGGAAAAAAAATTGATACTATTAGGCAAAAAATTAAAATATGGAAGAATAAAAACTATATAAATTCAAATCAATACTATTTTTTATTAGCAAGTTTATTAGAGAGTGCAGACAAAGTAGCAAATACCGCTTCTGTTTATGGTGCATTTTTAAAACATCTAAAAAAATCGGCACAAAAAGAACTCGTTCTACAACCAGCAAATTTTGGAATAAATAAAAATGAACATAGAGTCTTTAATAAAGATAGTAATGAATTAATTAAGAAAATAAGTGGCGATATTCTTTATTTAGATCCACCGTATAATGCTCGTCAATACGGCTCTAACTATCATATGTTAAATACAATTGCTAAATATGAATATTTTGAGCCAAAAGGTAAAACAGGATTGCCAAACTATCAAAAATCAAGGTATTGCAGCAAGAATTATATATTATCCGAATTTGAATATTTAATTAAAAATGCGAACTTCAAATATATATTTTTAAGCTATAATAATGAAGGGTTAATGTCTGTTAATGATGTAAAAACAATAATGTCTAAATATGGAAAATATGATATTTCGAGAATAAATTATCAAAGGTTTAAAGCGGATAAAGATGAAAACAGAAATCATAAAGCTAATAGTACAGAAGAATATTTACATATATTAGAAAAATAACATTTTACAATAATGTACATAATTTAAGTAATAAATAGATAAAAATGAATGTTTCAAATATAAATAAACAGTATCTAAATTAGAAATAAAACATTAAACACCTTGATTACTCATCGCTATAAATAATATGCAACTTTTTTACAATTCAAATATCAATACCAATGAAGAATATTTTACTTTTGATAAAGTAGAAAGTAAACATATTGTAAAAGTACTTCGTAAACAAGAAGGCGACACTGTTTACATTACAAACGGAAAGGGTTTTTTGTTCGAATCTATTTTAATTAATTCCAATGAAAAAAAATGTCAAGTTGCAATTAAATCTTTCCAAAAAGAAACAGAACCACTTGCTTATGATTTGCACATTGCTATTGCTCCAACTAAAAATATTCAACGATTAGAGTGGTTTTTAGAAAAAGCAACCGAAATCGGAATTACCGAAATTACACCTATTTTATGCAACCGTTCCGAACGTAAAATTATTAAGCATGAACGCTTAGAGAAAGTGCTTATTTCGGCAATGAAACAATCGCTAAAATACACGTTGCCAAAGTTAAATGAAATGGTCTCCTTTTCGGAATTTATCAAAACAAACCAATATAAAAATAATTTTATCGCACATTGTATGGATAATGAAAAATACAGTTTAAAACAAGCTTTGCAACTTGTAAAACCTAAAGAAAACATAACAATTTTAATTGGTCCAGAAGGTGATTTTACCTTAACAGAAATTACTTTAGCCTTGGATAATAAATTTAAAGCTGTATCTTTGGGAAATAGTAGATTACGAACCGAGACTGCTGGTGTTGTAGCAGTACATAGTGTTGCCTTTACATTTGAATAAAATTATGATTAAAAAAATATTCTTTTTGTTGCTTTTCATTACGTTTGGAAATATGGTTTTATTTGCACAAGATGTAGCCATTTTAAAGTACGATGGTGGTGGTGATTGGTATGCAAATCCAACATCTGTACCAAATTTAATTGCATTTTGTAATAAAAATATTGGTACAGTACTTAGTAAAAAACCAAAAACAGTTGCTGTAAATAGCATTGAAATTTTTAACTATCCTATTGTTTTTATGACAGGACACGGAAATGTGGATTTCGACACAGATGCTGTTGAAAATTTACGGAATTATTTAATTTCTGGCGGTTTTTTACACGTTTCGGATAATTACGGAATTGATACGTATTTACGCAGAGAAATGAAAAAAATATTTCCCGAATTAGAATTTCAAGAAATACCAAATAAAAATAAAATATACCACCAAAAATACAATTTTGAGCAATTGCCAAAAATTCACGAACACGATAATAAACCTGCACAAGGTTTTGGTATATTTTACCAAGGAAGGTTAGTTGTTTTTTACGATTACCAATGCGATTTAAGCGATGGTTGGGAAGATGCCGAAGTACATCACGATCCGCAAGAAATACGAGAAAAAGCCTTAAAAATGGGTGCAAACATTGTTCGTTATGCCTTTTTAAACTAACACACTATAACACTAAAATTATGATTAAAAATATTTTTAATTCCGAAGTATCCAAAGAAGTAATCGACAGAATTAATCAATTACAACCAAATCAAAAAGCAGTTTGGGGAAAAATGAGTGTTGCACAAATGCTAGCACATTTAAACATTCAATACAAAGCAATTTATGCTACCGAAAATTTTAAAAAACCAAATCCGTTTATGGCTTTTATTATGAAAGTTATGGTAAAACCTATTGTTACAGGTTCAAAACCATTTAAAAAAAATGGCAAAACTGCTCCGTATTTTTTGGTTACTTCCGAAAGGAATTTTAAAGAGGAAAAACAAAAATTAATTCAAAATATAGAAACAACACAAAAAAATGGTGTAGCAGTTCTTTTACCTAGAAAAACAAAATCTTTTGGTAAACTTACCGAAGAACAATGGAACAACATGTTGTATAAACATATTGATCATCATTTATGTCAATTTAACGTTTAGTACTTTTTATTCTACAATATCAAATTGCTGATTTAAATAAAAATTTTCTTTTACTTTTATGGTTTTCGGATAATAATACACTTTTTCTGGTTGTAATTTTTTTAGATAATTACCAGTATCCCATTTTTTATTTCCATTAGTATCTGCAATTACACGAATAGTATATTTTTGCGGAATTAAGTAATCAAATAAAAAGGGTTTCTTTTCAGTAGCGTATTTTTCGCTAATTATTTGGTATTTGTCATCTAAAAGTTGTACAATTATCGGATAATTTTTAGTGTTAACGGTTAAGTTAATACTTCCGTAATAGGTTTCTTTTTTTGTAGAAAAATTATAATTTAACGTATCGTTTACTTGCTTAAAAATATCGGTAATTCCGTTAGGTAAAATTTCTAAATGGTATCTTTTACTAGGTTTTTGTTCAAAAATTAGTTGAATGCTGTTTAATTCTTTAACTTTTGTAGTAAAATTAACAGGAATGGTATCTTGTACAAATAAATTAATCTCTTTATCTATAACGCTTACAAGCGGATTATTGCTTACTATTGAAAAAGTATCTTTAGGATGCAACACACTCAAATTCTTTTTAAAAACTAAAGAATCTACTTTTTTTAAACGTATTTTAACCATATTTTCAGCAATAAAATCCCGATTGCTAAGTTTAAAATTAATCGAATCTATTTTAGTATTTGTAGTGTAATAATAATGAATTGAGTCTTTGTTTTTTTCAGGAATTAAATACGATTTAAACGCTAAACTATCCTGGTTTTTGGCATAGATTTTTTGTGTTGTAATTTGTAAATTTTCCGCATCGCCATAGTAACCAAACATAAGATGCCCTTTTGCCATTTCTTCTGGTTTTTTTATACTAAAATTTGGCACTTCTTTAAATAATTTCAATACTATTTGTTGGTTAGTTGGCAAAGAAATTATGGTATCTAAAAATGCGATTTCATCCTCTTTTGGCTGAAAAATAAGATCGGAATTTTTATCTTTCATTGCAATTAAATGGTATTTACCTTCTTTTATATTGGTAATATTCCAAGCAATCGTATCTAAAGTATTGGCAACATAAAAAGGTTTTTCTTTAAAAATAGTAGAATCGGTAAATTTTTCATTCGCTTTGTATAACATAACCGAAACAAAATCCTTTGGTTTAATAGCAAAGGCATCTTTAATTGTTCCACTAAGTTTTAACGAATCAATTTGTTTTCCTGTGGAAAAAACATATTTAAAATTGGCTAAAATATTTCCTTCGTTATTATCTTGAATACTGTTTCCGAAATTAAAAACATAAGTTGTGTTTGTCTGTAAAGTATCTTTAATTTTAATTGAAATGCGTTTGCTTGGCAATCCTTGTGGCGAAATCATTAACGGATATTTTAACGGAGGAGAAACCACTAATTGCTCACGAACATCTTTTAATACGACATATTCATCAAAGTAAATTTTAATTTCTTTATCTGAAAAGTTAATACTATTTATGGTTGGCGAAGTGGTGATTAAAATCGGAGCATTTTCATCTTTTGGTCCTCCTGTAGGATTACCTCTACGAGCACAACTCAATAACTGCAATGCTATTACTAAAAATAAAATAGGTTTTATAGTCATAATATACTCTTGAAAAAGAAAAAAATATTCTGCAAAGAAACAAATAAAAAGAAGGATTTCTGTTAATTATCCGCAAAAATTCATGGAATTAGCTTTGTTTAGATGCGAAATTTTAAAATCCGAAAGAATACCTTAGTATTTCAAGGCTTTTGAAAGGTTAAAAATAGTATAAGTGGTGAATTTTGTGGGTTATATTAAAAAAATCAAAACGCTTTGGTATAACTCATCGTTGCAATACTTATTTTAATATTTTCAATTTCTTTTAAACAATTATAACAAGATTCAATAGTTGCACCTGAAGTTAAAATATCATCAATTAATAAAATATGTTTGTTTTTAAACAAATCTGTTTCCGTCAATTTAAAAATATGATTGACATTTTGCCAACGGTCTAACCTAGATTTTTTGCTTTGTTTTACACT
>CAYOWM010000021.1:0-11432 GCA_964407635.1 uncultured Flavobacteriaceae bacterium | reverse complement strand
AAAACTTCTGTTTTAGCTAAAGATACACCTGCTTTTATAGGTAATAGAATAGGTATTTTTGGTATAATGAGTCTTTTTCATATTGTAAAAGAATTGGATATGACCGTAGAGGAAGTGGATAAACTTACAGGACCATTAATCGGCAGACCAAAATCGGCAACTTTTCGTACTATAGATGTCGTAGGATTAGATACCTTAGTACACACTGCAAATGGTGTAAAAGACAATTGTCCAAAAGATGAAATGAAGCATCTTTTTGAAATTCCTGATTTTGTAAATAAAATGATGGATAATAAATGGTTAGGATCAAAAACAAAACAAGGTTTTTATAAACGAATAACCAATTCCGAAGGTAAAAAAGAAATCTTAGTATTAGATTTAAAAACATTAGAATATCGTTCTAAAGAAAAAGTAAGCTTTCCAACATTAGCCTTAACAAAATCAATTGATAATGTTACCGATAGATTTAAGGTATTGGTAAACGGAATGGATAAAGCAGGAGAATTTTACCGAAAATCGTTCACTTCCATATTTGCTTATGTGCAAAACAGAATCCCAGAAATATCCGATGAATTATATCGTTTAGACGATGCCTTACGTGCTGGTTTTGGATGGGAACATGGTCCTTTTCAAATTTGGGATGCTATTGGTGTAAAAAAAGGCGTTTCCTTAATGGAAAAAGAAGGATATAAAGTAGCTTCTTGGATTACAGAAATGCTAGATTCAGGAGTAGAGAATTTTTATACCGTAAAAGAAGGAGCAAAATATTATTACGATATTCCTTCTAAAAAATATGTAAAAATTCCAGGACAAGATGCATTTATTATTTTGGATAATATTCGCGAAGCTAAAGAAATTTGGGCTAATGCAGATGCTTCTATCCAACATTTAGGTGATGGTGTATTAAATGTAGAATTCCGTTCTAAAATGAACACTTTAGGAGGAGGCGTTTTAGCAGCAATCAATAAAGGAATTGATTTAGCCGAAAAAGAATACGAAGCTGTTATTTTAGGTAATCAAGCAGCAAATTTTTCAGTAGGAGCAAATTTAGCAATGGCATTGATGATGGCAGTTGAGCAAGATTATGACGAATTAGCTTTTAGTGTAAAACATTTTCAAGATACGGTAATGCGTTTGCGTTATTCATCTGTACCTACTTTAATTACTCCTAGAGGAATGACTTTTGGAGGTGCTTGTGAAATGAGTATGCACGTAGATAAAGTTGTTGCAGCAGCTGAAACGTATACAGGTTTAGTTGAATTTGGTGTCGGGATTATTCCAGCAGGAGCAGGAACAAAAGAAATGACCAAAAGGGTTTCCGATTTATGGGTAAAAGACGATGTTAAATTAAACCGATTGCGTGATGCATTTATAAACATTGCAATGGCAAAAGTGGCAACTTCAGCACACGAAGCGTATGATATGGGATTTTATCAAAAAGGAAAAGATATCGTAGTTGTTAATGAAAACAGACAAATTGCAACTGCAAAAAGATATGCAATACAAATGTTAGAAGATGGTTATACACAACCAACACCACAAAAAGTTAGAGTTTTAGGGCAACAAGCTCTTGGTATGTTTTTAGTAGGAACAGACTCTTTATTAAAAGGACGATACGCATCCGAACACGATAGAAAAATCGCTAATAAGCTTGGCTATGTTATGGCAGGAGGAGATTTATCCGAACCAACTTATGTTTCCGAACAGTATCTTTTAGATTTAGAACGCGAAGCAATTATGAGTTTATTTACCGAAAAGAAAACTCTTGAAAGAATTCAACATACGCTAAAAACAGGAAAACCATTAAGAAATTAAAAACAAAAAAATGAAAACAGCATATATAGTACAAGGATATAGAACAGCAGTTGGTAAAGCTCCAAAAGGTGTTTTTCGTTTTAAACGACCAGACGAATTAGCTGCCGAAACAATAGAACATTTATTAAAACAAGTTCCGCAATTAGACAAAACCAGAATTGACGATGTAATTGTTGGTAACGCAATGCCAGAAGCTGAACAAGGCTTAAATATAGGTAGATTAATCTCTTTAATGGGATTAAAATCCGATGATGTTCCAGGGGTTACAGTAAATAGATATTGTGCATCAGGTTTAGAAACTATTAGTATCGCAGTAGCAAAAATACAAAGCGGAATGGCAGATTGTATCATTGCTGGTGGAGTAGAAAGTATGAGCTATATTCCTATGGGAGGATATCGTCCAACGCCAAATTATAAAGTAGCAAAAGAAGGACACGAAGATTATTATTGGGGAATGGGTTTAACTGCCGAAGCAGTAGCTCAAAAATATAAAATTTCTCGTGAGGATCAAGATAAATTTGCACTAAATTCTCATTTAAAAGCATTAAAAGCTCTTGAAAATGGAACTTTTAAAGAGGATATCGTTCCGATAGAAGTAGAACAAATATTTTTAGATGAAAACGGAAAAAAGCAAACTAAAAAATATACCGTTTCACAAGACGAAGGTCCAAGAAAAGGTTCTAATATAGAAGCATTAGCACGATTGAGACCAGTTTTCGCAGCAGGAGGAAGTGTAACCGCAGGAAATTCCTCGCAAATGAGCGATGGTGCATCGTTTGTTTTAGTAATGAGCGAAGAAATGGTAAAAGAATTAAATATCGAACCAATTGCACGAATGGTTTCTTTCGCTCCAGCAGGAGTTGCTCCTAGCCTTATGGGAATTGGACCAGTAGCAGCAGTGCCAAAAGCTTTAAAAAGAGCAGGATTGCAATTAAAAGATATTGATTTAATCGAATTAAACGAAGCTTTTGCATCCCAATCTTTAGCTGTTATTCGTGAGTTAGATATCGATGAAAATATTGTAAATGTAAACGGAGGAGCAATTGCTTTAGGACATCCATTAGGTTGTACAGGTAGTAAATTGTCGGTGCAATTATTTAACGAAATGAAACGACGTAAAAATAAATACGGAATTGTAACTATGTGTGTTGGTACAGGTCAAGGTGCAGCAGGAATATACGAAATGCTATAAAAATTAAAATTAAAAATCCATAAAACTAAAAAAATGAGTACTATAAAAGGAGGCGAATTTATCGTAAAAAAAACAAATTGTGCAGATGTTTTTACGCAAGAAGATTTAAACGAAGAACAACAAATGATGAAAGAATCTATCATTGAGTTTGTAGATAGAGAAATATGGCCAAAAAAAGCCGAATTTGAAAAGAAAAATTACCAATTAACCGAAGATATTATGCGTAAAGCTGGTGAAATGGGTTTTCTTTCGGTTGCTGTGCCAGAGAATTATGGTGGAATGGAAATGGGATTTGTATCCACTTTATTAACCTGCGATTATATTTCGGGTGCTACGGGTTCGTTTTCAACTGCTTATGGTGCTCATACTGGTATTGGTACAATGCCAATTGTCTTATATGGAACGGAAGAACAAAAGCAAAAGTATGTGCCTAAACTAGCTTCTGGTGAGCAATTTGGTAGTTATTGTTTAACCGAACCAGGTGCTGGTTCAGACGCAAATTCAGGTAAAACTACAGCAACACTTACCGAAGATGGAAAACATTACAAAATTAACGGACAAAAAATGTGGATTTCCAATGCTGGTTTTGCTTCTGTATTTATTGTTTTTGCACGAGTTGCAGACGATAAAAACATAACTGCTTTTATTGTAGAATACGATAAAAATAATCCCAACGGAATTACGCTTGGTGAGGAAGAACATAAATTAGGAATTCGTTCGTCGTCAACAAGACAAGTGTTTTTTAGCGATACACTAGTTCCTGTTGAAAATATGCTTGCCGAAAGAAGTCAAGGGTTTAAAATAGCATTAAATGTATTAAATATTGGTAGAATAAAATTATCCGCAGCTTGTATTGATGCTGGAAGAAGAACCATAACAGAATCGGTTAAATATGCAAACGAACGAGTGCAATTTAAAACACCAATAGCACAATTTGGAGCAATAAAATACAAAATTGCCGAAATGGCAACACGTGTTTATGCTACCGAATCGGCAACCTATCGAGCTGGAAAAGATATTCAAAATAAAATTGACGAATTACGTGCTGCTGGTAAATCTCATGCCGAATCGGAATTAAAAGGAATTGAAGAATTTGCAATCGAATGTGCTTTGTTAAAAGTATATGGTTCTGAAATGGCACAATTTGTAACTGATGAAGGAATTCAAATTTTTGGTGGAATGGGATTTAGCGAAGATACACCAATTGAATCTGCTTGGCGTGATGCTCGTATCGCACGAATTTACGAAGGAACTAATGAGATTAACCGCTTACTTTCCGTAAGTATGCTTATTAAAAAAGCAATGAAAGGTCAAGTAGATTTGATGACTCCTGCAATGGCAGTTGGTAACTCATTAATGGAAATACCTTCGTTTGAAATGCCAGATTATTCCGAATTATTTTCTGAGGAAAAAGTGATAATTGAAAATCTTAAAAAAGCATTTTTAATGGTTTCTGGTAAAGCGATTCAGACCTATATGATGGAATTGGAAAAACACCAACAACTAATTTTAGATGCAGCCGAAATATTAATTGAAGTATATGTAGCAGAATCTACCATTTTACGAACCGAAAAATTAGCAAAAAAAGTAGGCGAAGAAAAAGTGGCAGCACAGATAGCAATGGCAAAATTAGTATTGAGTCAAGCAGTTGAAAAAACACAAAAATACGGTAAAGAAGCTATTAATTATTTTGCTGAAGGCGATGAAAATCGTATGATGAAAATGGGATTGAAGCGTTTTACTAAATATACAAACGAACCAAATACAATTGCACTTAGAAAAGTAATTGCCGATAAAGTAATTGCAGAAAATAAATTCTGTTTTTAAGAATAAAGTTGAGTAGTGTTGATTTTTATAAAAGGGTTTTTAATAAATGTTTAACGTGTTTTTTACTCAGAACATTAGTTTATTAAAGACCCTTTTTATTTTGTGAATAAATTTTACCAAAACCATACAAAACAAACACATATTATTGTATTTTTGAATTTCTTAATACAATAGAGTGTCCAATTACTTAGAAAATTTAAACGAAGCACAAAAACAAGCCGTTTTACAAAAAGACGGTCCAATGATTATTATTGCAGGAGCAGGTTCTGGTAAGACACGAGTGCTAACCTATAAGATTGCTCATTTAATGAAAAATGGCGTAGATGCTTTTAATATTTTATCACTGACTTTTACCAATAAAGCAGCAAGAGAAATGAAAAATCGTATCGCTTCCATCGTTGGACAAAGCGAAGCAAAAAACCTGTGGATGGGAACTTTCCACTCTGTTTTTGCACGAATACTTCGCTCTGAAAGTGAAAAATTAGGTTTTCCATCTAATTTTACTATTTACGATACCCAAGATTCTGTTAGACTTTTGACAGCGATTATTAAAGAAATGGGATTGGATAAAGATAGGTACAAAGCAAAGCAAGTTTTAGGTAGAATTTCACAATTTAAAAATAGTTTAATAACCGTTAAAGCATACCAAACCTACTCCGAAATTAAAGAAGCAGATATACAAGCTGGTCGTCCTAAAATGGGAGATATTTATAAACATTACGTAGATCGTTGTTTTAAAGCAGGAGCAATGGATTTTGACGATTTACTACTTCGTACCAATGAATTACTTACTCGTTTTCCAGAAACTTTAGCAAAATACCAAGATAGATTTCGTTATATATTAGTAGATGAGTACCAAGATACCAACCATTCGCAATATTTAATCGTTCGAGCTTTAGCAGATAGATTTCAAAATATTTGCGTAGTTGGTGATGATTCGCAATCTATTTATTCTTTTCGTGGAGCAAATATTCAAAATATTTTAAATTTTCAGAAAGATTACGAAAATGTAAAACTGTTTAAATTAGAGCAAAATTATCGTTCTAGTCAGAATATTGTAAATGCAGCAAATAGTATTATTGTAAACAATAAAACACGTTTAGAAAAGGAAGTTTGGACAGAAAACGAATCAGGCGAACCAATAAAAATAATGCGAACTTTATCCGATGGTGAAGAAGGACGTTTTGTAGCAAGTAATATTTGGGAAAATGCAATTAAAAAACAACTTTCGTATGATAAATTTGCAATTTTATATCGTACCAATGCACAATCTAGAGCAATGGAAGATGCTTTGCGTAAAAAAAATATAAAATACAGAATTTACGGAGGACTTTCATTTTATCAGCGAAAAGAAATAAAAGATGTACTGTCGTATTTGCGATTATTGATAAATACAAAAGACGAAGAAGCTTTAAAGCGAGTAATTAACTATCCAAAAAGAGGAATTGGTCAAACAACTATGGATAAACTAACCGTAGCAGCCAATCATTACAATCGCTCAATATTTACTATTTTAGAAAATCTAGATAAGATTGATTTAAAACTAAATGCACCAACAAAAATCAAATTGCAAAATTTTGCAACCATGATTAAAAGTTTTCAAATTGAAGCACAAACTAAAAATGCTTTTGAAATAACAGATTTGGTAATCAAACATACTAAAATTATAAAAGATATAGAGTTAGAATCCACTCCAGAAGCAGTTAGTAGAGTAGAAAATATACAAGAATTATTAAACGGAATAAAAGATTTTGTAGAAGAACAAAAAGATAAAGATGAAGCAAATACTTCTTTAGCATTTTTTTTAGAAGACGTAGCTTTAGCAACCGATTTTGACAATAATAAAAAAGACGATGAACCTAGAGTATCCTTAATGACCGTACATTTATCAAAAGGATTAGAATTTCCGTATGTGTATATTGTAGGATTGGAAGAAAATTTATTTCCGTCAAGTATGAGCTCTAGCACAAGATCGGAGTTAGAAGAAGAACGAAGGTTATTTTACGTTGCATTGACAAGAGCCGAAAAACAAGCCTACCTTTCGTATGCACAAACTCGTTACCGTTGGGGAAATTTAATCGATTGCGAACCGAGTAGATTTATAGAAGAAATTGATGAAAATTTTGTAGAATATATTGCTCCAAAAATAAAACCTATAAAAAATCCGTTTTTAGATGGCGATATTTTTGACGATATTCCACAAGAACGAATACGTTTTAAAAAACCAGTACGTAAAATAATTAGAAAAGAGCCAACAAAAACAACCAAGGTTTCTACGCCTAAAAATTTCAAAAAAATCAGTCATATTAATAATAATATGGATTTTAATCAAAATATATGCGAAGGTTTAGTAGTTTTGCACCAAAAATTTGGTAAAGGGCTAGTAGTAAACGTTGAAGGACAAGGAAAAAATAAAAAAGCAACAATTAATTTTGATGAATTTGGAGCTAAAAATTTACTACTGCAATACGCAAAATTAAAAATAATAAAAAATTAACATATACTTATATGAAGTACGTTTTAGAATACAATTCCGAAAGAGAAAATTTAAAAATTCCAGAATACGGTCGACACATTCAAAAATTAGTTGACCATTGTAGAGAATTACCTACAAAGGAAGAACGAAATAAAATGGCACAAGCAATCATCGAAGTGATGGGAAATTTACAACCTCACCTTAGAGATGTACCAGATTTTAAGCACAAACTTTGGGACCAACTATTTATAATTGCAAATTTTGATTTAGATGTAGATTCGCCTTGCGAGGTAATATCCAAAGAACAAATTGAATCTAAACCAGAAAAATTACCATATCCAAAAACCGCTTCTAAATATCGTTTTTACGGAAATAACATCCAAACAATGATCGATAAAGCCAATGAATGGGAAGATGGTGATTTAAAAGAAGCACTTAAATATGTAATTGCAAATCACATGAAAAAATGTTTCCTAAATTGGAATAAAGATACTGTTGATGACACTGTAATTTTTAATCATTTATTTGAATTATCTAACGGTAAAATTGACATGCGAGATGCAGATATAACTCTTTCCGATAGTTCGGTTTTATATAAAAAGAAACCAAACAATAACGGAAAAAATAAAGACCATAGAAACGGAAAAAATAGAAAAAGACGATAAATAATGGGAACATTTAAAATAGAAGGAGGACATCAATTAAAAGGAGAAGTAACTCCACAAGGTGCAAAAAATGAAGTTTTGCAAATTATATGTGCAACTTTATTAACTTCTGAAAAAGTAATTATTAATAATGTTCCAAATATTATTGATGTAAATAAATTAATGTTTATCCTAAAAAAGTTAGGCGTAAAAATTAATAAAATAAAAGAAAATACCTTTAGTTTTCAAGCAGATGACGTAAAAATTGATTACTTAGAATCTGCCGAATTTAAAAAAGATGGCAGCTCATTACGAGGTTCAATTATGTTAGTAGGTCCTTTACTAGGTCGTTTCGGAAAAGGATATATCCCAAGACCTGGAGGAGATAAAATAGGAAGAAGAAGATTAGATACACATTTTAAAGGATTTATTGAATTAGGTGCAAATTTTAGATACAATAAAGACGAACATTTTTACGGTGTAGATGCTGAAGAATTACACGGAACTTTTATGCTTTTAGATGAAGCTTCTGTAACAGGTACTGCAAATATTATAATGGCAGCAGTTTTAGCAAAAGGAAAAACTACCATATACAACGCAGCTTGTGAACCATATATTCAACAACTTTGTAAAATGCTTAATAGTATGGGAGCAAAAATTGATGGTGTAAGTTCCAATTTATTAACCATTACTGGTGTAGAAAAACTAAACGGTTGCGAACACACAGTCTTACCTGATATGATTGAAATTGGTAGCTGGATTGGTATTGCTGCAATGACAAAATCCGAAATTACAATCAAAAACGTATCTTGGGAAAACTTAGGGCAAATTCCAAGTATTTTTAAGAAATTAGGAATTAAACTCGAAAAAAAAGGAGAGGATATTTATATTCCTCAACAAGATAATTACCAAATAGAAAATTTTATCGACGGATCTATTTTAACCATATCCGATGCTCCTTGGCCTGGATTTACACCTGATTTGCTAAGTATTGTTCTAGTAACCGCTACACAAGCAAGAGGTACAGTATTAATACATCAAAAAATGTTTGAAAGTCGTCTGTTTTTCGTAGATAAACTTATCGAAATGGGAGCAAAAGTAATCCTTTGTGATCCACATCGAGCAACCGTAGTTGGATACGATTTTAAATCCCAATTAAAAGCAACCGTAATGACTTCGCCAGATATTCGTGCAGGAGTATCTTTGTTAATAGCAGCACTCTCTGCAAAAGGAACAAGCACCATTCATAATATTGAACAAATTGATAGAGGTTATGATAAAATTGATGAAAAACTAATCGCTTTAGGTGCTAAAATTCAAAGAATTTAAACAAAAATAGAATTACCATAATTGGAATACAGTTTTCTGCTGTCAAAATGTCATCTTTATATAATTGGCAATACTTTTGCAATGCACTTGACAGTTGAAATTAAATATAAATGACATGAGTGAAGATATACATAAAGAAGAAATAGAAAATGAAGATAACTTTCAAGAAGAAAGCACACAAGAAATAGATAATAATGCCGAAGAAATTTCTAAAAATGAAAAAGAAAATACTTGTGAGGAATTATTATTACAAGAAAAAGATAAATTTTTACGACTTTTTGCCGAATTTGAAAATTATAAAAAGCGTACAGCAAAAGAACGTATTGAACTAATTAGCACTGCTAACCAAAGTTTAATGACTTCTATTTTACCAGTACTAGATGATTTTGAAAGAGGAATTTCTGAAATAAAAAAAGCAAAAGATACCGAACTTTTAAAAGGTATGGAATTGATAAAAAACAAATTCGCAAACATTCTAAAAGGAAAAGGATTAGAGGAAATAAAAACAAAATCAGGAGATACTTTTGATGTTGAATTACACGAAGCGATAACACAAATTCCAGCACCAAATAAAAAAATGGTAGGAAAACTAGTAGATGTCGTTGAGACAGGCTATAAATTGGGCGATAAAATTATTCGTTATCCAAAAGTTGTTGTAGGAAAATAAATTATACTTAAAATATACTCCAATTTATTAAAATTTGAGTTTGATTGTCAAATAAATGAAAGCAGATTATTACGAAATTTTAGAGATATCAAAAACAGCTACAAAAGTTGAAATTAAAAAAGCATATCGAAAAAAAGCTATTCAATATCATCCAGATAAAAATCCAGGAGATAAAGCAGCGGAAGAAAAATTCAAATTAGCAGCCGAAGCCTACGAAGTTTTAAGTGATGATAACAAACGTGCTAGATACGATCAGTATGGTCATCGTGCTTTTGAAGGACCACAAGGTGGATCAGGAGGATTTGGAGGTATGAATATGGAAGATATCTTTAGTCAGTTTGGCGATATTTTTGGCGGAGGATTTGGTGGTTTTGGAGGTGGAAACAGACAAAGACAGGCTGTTGTAAAAGGCAGTAACCTTAGAATTAGATTAAAATTAAATTTAGAAGAAATTTTAAATGGAGTAACTAAAAAAGTAAAAGTTAAAAGGCTTATAAAAGCCGAAGGAGTAACATATAATACTTGTTCTACATGTAATGGACAAGGAGCTGTGCTTCGAGTAACGAATACAATTTTAGGAAGAATGCAAACACAGGCAACCTGTCCTTCTTGTCGTGGAACAGGAAAAACACTTAAAAATCGCCCTAAAGGTTCAGATGCCAACGGAATGGTTGCAGAGGAAGAAATGGTTGAAATTGAAATTCCCGCAGGCGTTACAGACGGAGTTCAATTAAAAGTAACAGGAAAAGGGAACGATGCTCCTGGTAACGGAATTCCTGGCGATTTATTAGTAGTAATAGAAGAGGTAGCACACGAAAATTTAAAAAGAGAAGGAATAAATTTACACCACGATTTATATGTAAGTGTTCCTGAAGCAATTTTAGGTGTATCTAAAGAAATAGATACTTTAAGCGGAAAAGTTCGTATTAAATTAGATGAAGGAACACAATCAGGTAAAATATTACGATTAAGAAATAAAGGATTGCCAAGTTTAGATAGTTATGGTAGAGGTGATTTGTTAGTACATATAAATGTTTGGACACCTAAAAAATTATCGAAAGAGCAAAAGAGCTTTTTTGAGGATATGCTAGGAAACCCTAATTTTTCACCAGAACCAAATAAGCAAGATAAATCGTTCTTTGAAAAGGTAAAAGATATGTTTTCGTAAAAAAAAAACATATTTTATTTGTTAGAATAAAAAAAAGATTTATATTTGCGTGGAATTATTAGAGAAGTCTAATAATTTCTTTTTCATAGCAATTTTCCCACTCAGATTTTTGAGTGGGTTTTTTTAGGTCATTAATTTATAACTTTGCGTAATGGGAAATGAAATACGTTACTGTTGCGTAGTTAGATTTAACAAAGTAATCGTCTTATCGCTATATTTATATAGAGGAAAGTCTGGACACCATAGTGTATTGTAGCGGTTAACTGCCGTCATTCTATAATTTAGAATAGGACAAGTGCAACAGAAAGAATGTA
>CAYOWM010000020.1:0-11731 GCA_964407635.1 uncultured Flavobacteriaceae bacterium | reverse complement strand
TAATACATCCTTTTGATGATGGAAACGGACGTATTGCAAGAGCCATATCTGATTTACTATTAGCACGTTCAGATCAAAGTTCTCAACGCTTTTATAGTTTGTCAAACCAAGTTTTAGTAGAACGAAAAAAGTATCATGCTATTTTACAAAAAATGCAACATCAAGATGGGGAAATAACTGAATGGATTGTGTGGTTCTTAAATTCAATTTTCAGTGCTTTAAAAAACACTGAACAAACTATAAAAAAAGTACTTTATAAAAATGATTTTTGGGATAAACATAAAAATACAGAACTAAATAGTCGTCAACGACTGATACTAAATAAATTATTTGATGGTTTTGAAGGAAAATTAAAAACTTCAAAATGGGCTAAAATCACTAAATGCTCACAGGATACAGCATTACGAGATATAAAAGATTTAATCAAAAAAGGAATATTAAGAAAAGAAAAATCAGGAGGCAGAAGTACAAATTATGAATTGAATGATTAAAAAAATAGCTTAGGAGGTTAATTCTGTAAAAATTTCAGTTAGCGATTGCTCTTTTGTTAGAATATCTAAATTGCTATCTGCAACTATTTTTCCTTTTTTAATTATAATTACACGATTACAAATTGCCTCTACTTCTTGCATAATATGTGTAGAAAATAAAACGGTTTTAGTTTTACCTATTTCTTTAATCAGTTTTCGGATACTAATTAATTGGTTTGGATCTAGACCTGTGGTTGGTTCATCTAAAATCAAAACCTGTGGATTATGCAATAAAGCTGCAGCCAAACCAACTCGTTGCCGATATCCTTTAGATAGTTCTTTAATTTTTTTATGACTTTCGGGTTGTAATTCAACCAAATCAATAGTTTTAGCAATATTTTCTTTAGAAACTTTATGCAAATTAGCACAAAACTCTAAATATTCTTTTACGTACATATCCAAATATAACGGATTGTGTTCTGGTAAATATCCTACCGAACTTTTTACAGCATTTGCATCTGTAGATACATCTAATCCGTTTACTAAAACAACCCCTTCATCTTGCTGCAAATAGCTTGTAAGGATTTTCATCATAGTAGATTTTCCTGCTCCATTTGGACCTAAAAAACCAACAATTTCACCTGAATTAACTGTAAAATTAATGGTGTCTAAGGCTTTTTGTTTTCCGTAAAATTTACTAACATTTTTTACTTCTATTGACATAAATTACAAATTACATTCTTAAAGAAAAACGAAATTACTATCAATTTATTAAATTACCTCATAAAAAAACAATAATTTTACCATAACTAAAAATTTATTTATGCAAATATTTTACAAAAAGCGATTTTATTTTTTGGTAGCAATTATTGGCTTAGTACTACTTGCTAATTCGTGTGTTACTTTACGAAAAACCGATAAGCAAGTTTATAAATCTTTCCAAAAAGTACAGCAAGAAGCTGCTATATATTACACTTTGTTTGATCAAAAAAAAATGCGTTATATTACCAATAAACCATTTAAAAAAAAATTACCAATTATATTATTTGTACATGGTGCTCCTGGATCGTCTAGTGATTTTTATAAATATTTACAAGATACCGATTTACAAAAAAAAGCAAATTTAATTTCTGTAGATCGCTTAGGTTATGGGTTTTCGGATTATGGCACAACCGAAATTTCGATTAAAAAACAAGCAGAAGCCATTAATAATATTGCCAATTTATACAAAAAATCTAAAATTATTCTTGTTGGTTGGTCGTATGGAGGTCCTATAATTGCAAAAATGGCAATGGATAATAATCTGTACACGCAATTAGTTTTATTAGCTCCTGCTATTTCACCAAAAGACGAAAAATATTTTTGGTTTGGTAATTTTGCAAAATGGAAAGCGACTAAGTGGTTTGTTCCTAAACCATTTGTTGTTGCCGAAAATGAAAAATTAGCACACGCAAAAGAGCTTAAAAAAATAGCTTCAAGTTGGAAAAATATAAAAATACCTATTACTTATTTTCATGGAGATAAAGATAGATTAGTACCTTATAAAAATATGCAATTTATTCAAAAAAAGGTTGCAGATAGTCTTTTAAAATGCATAACCTTAAAAGGTAGAAATCATTTTATTCCGTTTAGCGAATACAATAAAATTAAATCGGAATTACTATCTATTTTAGATAATTTAGATTGACCATGCGACAATATTATTTACTGCGTTCACCAACAAAATTATCGTGTTTGTTTTGAAAAAGAACATTAAACGTAGTCAAACTACCATAAATACGAGTAATATATTGTTGTAAATCTATCTTTTCTTGATCGTCTAAATTTTTACTAGAATTAATTTTTTGTTCCATTACTCTAATCCGATCTCTAACCATAACTATTTTATGAAAAAAAGTATCCATCGGAATTTCTTTAGATTTAAGATTGGTGTCTTTTGGCTCTAAAATTAATGTTCCTCCTTTATATTTTTCCGCTATTGGCGAAACTGGTGTAATATCACTCCATTTTTGTAAAATGGTACGTAAGGATTTTTCTACTTCGTATAAAC
This sequence comes from uncultured Flavobacteriaceae bacterium, assembly GCA_964407635.1. Lineage (GTDB taxonomy): Bacteria > Bacteroidota > Bacteroidia > Flavobacteriales > Flavobacteriaceae > S010-17. The sequence continues at coordinate 9,211 of CAYOWM010000020.1, read as the reverse complement.
TAACCGAATCAATATCATCAGACTCTAAAGCCTCAATAATTTCAAAATCCGAATCAATTGCAATAGTTTCCAAACCTGAATCTATAAAGGTAATCCAATAATGCTGTGCTGTTAAATTTGTTACCACACCAACACCATAAGTGCTGTGTTTTATTCTAGAACCAATACCTAATAATTTCATTTTTTTTAAATTTTAATGAGATAAAATATAAACGCCAAAAAGGGTTACACCAAAATATACGGCAATAGTCATTGCTCCTGCATAATCTTTTGCAACTCGCTGTCCAAAAAGTAATGCTAATAAAATTTTTGACGCAACAATAGCAGCAAGTAAACCAAAAAATGTACTTTCAGAAGTATAAATCTTAATAATTCCTACCATGGCTAAAATACCAGCAACCATTTCGCCAATAGTTACAATTACCAACAAAAAAGTACTCATTTTACTTAAAAAAGTTTTTTCAAAAACGGATTTAATGTATGAAACGTTTCCTTGCCAATCGGTAATTTTATCAATTCCTGATTGCAAAAAAGTAATAACAATAAAAGCCAAAACTAATAATTCAGTAGCATATTTTGTGCTAATTTCAAATAAAGTATTCATGATTTTTTGCGTATTTGCAACAAATATAAAACAAACCACGGCACTTATCTGTTTTTTTTATAAAAATTCTTTAATATTTTGTACTTTTATACAAAATTTACAAAACCATTTTATTTCCTAAAAATTATGCAAATTAAAACCAAAAAAATTGCCGTATTTTTTCTTTTACTTTTAAGTATTTTATCTTGTAAAAAAGACAAAAACAGCAAAACAGACAACCTGTTTAAATATCGAGAATACATATATTACACTACTTCAGGTGTTGTTTCGACAACAGCTCCAATTAAAATTGTAGTAACCAAAGATGTAGATTCTTGGGAGGATAACACCAAAATTAACGACGATATTTTAAGCATTTCGCCATCGGTAAAAGGAACATTACAAACCCAAGGAAAACGAACACTTATATTTCTACCTGAAAAACCCCTAAAACCAAATACAGAATATACGGTAAATTTAAAATTGAGTGCTTTATTCCAGACCAAGACCAATCTTAAAAAGTACCAGTTTGCTTTTAAAACCATCGAACAAAATTTTAACCTTACCGTAAACGACCTACAATCGTATTCAAAAGAATGGCAATTTCTAAACGGAAACATCAAACTAGCAGACAATTTACCTATTGAACAAGCAAAAAAACTTGTTCAAGCAACACAAAACGGAAAAAATTTAAAAATAAAATGGGAAAATGATATTCTATCTGCAAGAAATTATTCTTTTAAAATTGATAGTATTCAACGACTACAAAAAGATTCAAATATTACTATAAAATGGAATGGAAATACTATCGGAATAAACAACAAAGGCGAAAAAGAATTTAAAATTTTAGGACGAAATAATTTTTCGGTAATTGGAATTAGTATTGAACACAATCCAGAATTACACTTAAATATTAACTTTTCGGATCCGTTAAAAAAACAGCAAAATTTTGCAGGATTAGTTACTATTCAAAACAAACAAAATTTAAAATTTGTGGTTGATGGAAACACCTTAAAAGTATATCCAAAAAACCGAATAGTAGGCAATGTACAAGTACAAGTACACAAAGGAATAAAAAGCTCGGATGGTGTGAAAATTAAAAAACCATACAACGAAACCGTTACCTTTGAGCAACTAAAACCTGAAATTAAACTACTTAGTAACGGTGTAATTTTACCAACTTCCGAAAATTTACGCATTAATTTTGAAGCGGTTAATCTTAAAAAAGTAGATGTACGTATCATCAAAATTTTTGAAAATAATATCCTTCAATTTTTGCAAGAGAACAATTTAAACTCTAATAATTACTATGAAATCCGTAAAGTAGGAAGGCGAATTGCAAAAAAAACCATCACTTTAATAAAAAACGATTTAGAAAACGACGGTAAATTTAAAACCTATTCTATTGATTTGGCAAAAATGATAAAAACCGATCCTGGAGCAATATACAGAGTGGAATTTTCTATGAAAAAAGAATATTCTCTTTACGCTTGTGATGGCTCGGAAGTCGTTTCAAACGAAGAAGAATATGATGAAGAAGCTTATTACGAAGACGATTTTTATTACGATGAATCGGAAAATTACTCTACCCAAGAAGCAAAAGAATTTGACGAAAAAGAGGAACAATATTGGGATAATCTAATATATAGCTATCGCAACAACTATTACAATTGGCGTGATAGAAAAAATCCGTGTAAAAAAGCCTATTATAACAATCAAGAACGTATTGTTTCTCAAAACGTATTGGCTTCAAACTTAGGAATAATTGTAAAAAAAGGCGAAAATAAAGATTACCATTTCGCAGTAACAAATATTTTAACAACCGAACCAATATCTGGAGCTAAAATTACTATATACAATTACCAACAACAAGAAATTGCAAGTACAAAAACCGACAATCAAGGCTTTGCAAAACTAAACGAAAATAAAAATGCCTATTTTGCCATTGCCTCAAACGGTTTAAACACTTCATATATAAAATTAGACGATGGTCGTTCGTTATCGTTAAGTAAATTTAACGTTTCAGGTAAAAAAGTAGCCAAAGGTTTACTTGGTTATATTTATGGTGAACGTGGTGTTTGGAGACCTGGCGACACACTACATTTAGGATTTATTTTAAACGATAAAACCAATCCATTACCAAAAAACCATCCTGTAAAACTAGAAGTTACCGATGCAAAACAAAAATTAATCTATAAAAACGTACAATCGCAAGGTATAAATGGTTTTTATCGCTTTGATGTACCAACTTCTGACACTGCTCCAACAGGAAACTGGAATGCAACTGTAAGCGTTGGTGGTGCAACATTTTATAAAAACTTAAAAGTAGAAACTATAAAACCAAATAGATTAAAACTACAAATAGATTTTCCAGAAACGGTGCTACATGCAAAAAATCCCATCGCAGGAAAATTACAAGTAAAATGGTTGCATGGTGCTCCTGCTAAAAATTTAAAAGCCGATATTAAAGTCCGTTTTTCAAGCACCAATACTGGATTTAAAAACTATCCTAAATACGTATTTAACGATCCAATAAAAACGTTTTACAACGATGAAACAGATATTTTTAATGGTACTTTAGACCAAAATGGTGAAGTGAATTTTTCAAAAAATGTAAACTTTAAAGGTAAAGCAGCAGGAATGCTACGAGCAACTTTTTTAACACGTGCTTTTGAAAAAGGAGGCGATTTTTCTATGGATGTTTTCTCTAAAAATTATGCTCCTTATATTTCGTTTGTTGGATTAAAATCGCCTAAAGAACAAGCCTATGGTTCGTTTTATACTAACGAAGATGTAACTTTTGATGTCATTACCGTAGATGACACAGGAAAACCTATAAAACGAAACGGTTTAGAAGTTCGTATTTACGAAATAAAATGGCGTTGGTGGTGGAGTTCGTCTTACGACGATTTGGCTTCTTATGTAAGTAAACGTTATAATAAAGAGTATAAATCTTTCAAAATTAATACCGATGCCAACGGAAAAGCATCTTTTAAGGTTCGTGTAGATGAAAAAGACGATTACTACGGTGGACGTTATTTAATTCGTGTTTACGATCCAAAAAGCGGACACGCAACTGGTAGAACGGCATATTTTTATAGAGATTGGTGGAAACGACAATCTAATAACGACCCAGAAGCTGCAAAAATGCTAGTTTTTACTTCGGATAAAGACAAATACAATGTTGGCGAAACAGCAAAAATATCTTTTCCAAGCGGAACAGTTGGTCGTGCTTTAGTTAGTATTGAAAACGGAAACACCGTTTTAAGCCAAAAATGGGTAAAAACAAAAAAAGGCGAAACGGTTATAGATATTCCGATTACTAAAGAAATGGCTCCAAATATGTTTGTAAATATTTCGCTTTTACAACCACACGCATCGGTTGAAAATGATTTGCCTTTGCGTCTTTACGGAATTATTCCAATTATGGTAGAAGATCCAAATACCATTTTACAACCAGTAATTAAAATGCCTAATTCGTTAAAACCTGAAGAAAATTTTACCGTAAAAGTAAGCGAAAAAAATGGTAAAAAAATGACCTATACTCTTGCAGTTGTTGATGAAGGTTTATTAGATTTAACACGATTTAAAACACCAAATGCGTGGAAAGATTTTTATCAAAAACAAGCTTTAGGTGTAAAAACTTGGGATATTTTTGATGAGGTAATTGGTGCGTATTCTGGTAGTATTGAACAAGTATATGCAATTGGTGGTGATGGCGAAGGAAAATCTAAAAAAGCAAAAAAAGCAAATCGTTTTAAACCTGTTGTAATGTATTTAGGTCCTTTTACTTTAGAAAAAGGAAAATCTAAAAAACATACTATTAAAATGCCAAAATACGTTGGTTCGGTTAGAACCATGATTATTGCAGGTGATAAAAATAATCCTGCTTATGGTGCTACTGAAAAGGCAACTCCTGTAAAAAAGCCATTAATGGTTTTAGCTTCTTTGCCAAGAAAATTAAGTCCTGGAGAAAAAGTAACACTTCCTGTTACCGTTTTTGCTATGGAAAAGAAAGTAAAAAATGCTGCAATTTCATTAAAATTAAGTAACGGAATTAAAATTGTTGGTACAAAAACACAACAAATACATTTTGATAGACCAGACGAAAAAATGGTATATTTTGAATTAGATGTTACCGAAGCAAAAGGAATTAATACCATTGAAGTCGTAGCAAAAGGCAATGGCGAAAAAGCATCCTATAAAGTTGAAATTGATGTAGTAAATCCAAATCCTATAACCAATAAAACAACCGATATTATTTTGGAAGCAAACCAAAGCCAAACCATAAATTTTGATACTTTTGGTATTAAAGGAAGTAATTTTGCTACAATAGAACTTTCTACTTTACCTCCAATGAATTTTACCGAAAGATTACAATACCTTATCCAATATCCTCACGGATGTGTAGAACAAACAACCTCTAGTGTTTTTCCGCAATTATATCTAGATAATATTTTTGATTTAACTGCTCAGAAAAAACAAAAAATTCAAGAAAATATTAAAGCTGCAATTAAAAAACTTGGTGATTTTCAAGTGCCAAACGGTGGTTTGAGCTATTGGCAAGGATTAAACGATGCAGATGATTGGGGAACTTCGTATGCTGGTCATTTTATGATAGAAGCCGAGAAAAAAGGATACACACTTCCGTTAACCTTTATGAGTAATTGGTTGCGATACCAACAACAAGCTGCTAAAGATTGGCGTATGCATTCTAGATGGAATAATTCCTTTAGCCAAGCATATCGATTATACACTTTAGCATTAGCAAATCATCCTGATTTATCCTCGATGAATCGATTGCGAGAAGAAAATTTAAGCAACGAATCTAAATGGCGATTAGCAGCAGCTTATGCCTTGGCAGGACAATCGGAAATTGCACAACGTTTAGCTAACACTGCAAATATAGACTTTAAACCATATCGCTACGATTATTTTAATTATGGTTCACTAGACAGAAATCGAGCAATGGCTTTAGAAACTATGGTAATTATAAATAAAGATAAAACAGCAATGCTAAACCTTGCTAAAGATATTGCAAAAAAATTATCTAGTAAAAGTTGGATGAACACGCAAACCACAGCATATAGCTTATATGCGATGGCAAAAATGGTAGAACAAAATGGCGGAAAAGGATTACATATTAGTTACACGCCAAATTTTAAAGGAAATTCCGAAACGGTCAAAACAAGCAAATCGGTTGCCGAAAGAAACACAAAAGTACACTACGGAAACAATAGCGTTACACTTAATAATAAAGGAAATAATACTGTTTTTGTGCGTTTAATACAATCAGGTATTTTACCTTTAGGACAAGAAATAGTAGAACAACGTGGTTTACGAGTACATGTTTCGTATCGTGATGATACAGGAAACGAGTTAGATGTTAGCAAATTAACACAAGGAACCGATTTTATGGCTCAGGTAACGGTAGAAAACACCACAGGAAATTACGTAGATAATATTGCACTATCCGAAATTTTCCCTTCTGGGTGGGAAATTGTAAATACACGATTTACCGATTTTGGTAATGTTCGATCTAGCAATGCTACATTTACCGATATTAGAGACGATCGTGTTAATTTTTATTTCATTTTAGATAATCGAAAAAGTAAAACCTATAACGTGTTACTAAACGCATCGTATTTGGGTAAATATTATTTATATGGCGTACAAGCCGAAGCAATGTACGACAACGATTACTTTACACGAACCAAAGGAAAATGGATTGAAGTAGTTAAATAAATGTTAAAGAATAAAAAATTACGTAACAAAACCGAAGTATCTGCGTCATATAGATGATAAGAATATTTTCTTTGAGTTAGTTAATTTCGGAAACGCCTTGCAATTTAATTGGAAGGCGTTTTTGATTTAAGATATTACAAAAATTGGTGATACTATCATTGTGAGGATACCTTAGTATCTCAAAGGTTTTGAAATGTAGCAGATGAATAAAGATACTTTCAAACTTCCTCAAATTTAGGTGTTATTAAATTGTAAAATAAGTATTTTAATAATTTGGCTTACTGCGTTTTAACTAAAAATAATAATATAGTGATGAATTTTTTGGGTTAATAAATCCCATTTCAATCTAGGTTATTTTTTAAAAGCTTGTTACTTCTAAAAGTACTATTGCATAGTTGGGTTTAACACCAATAACAATTACTAACAAACACCTACATTTTATTATAATTACATACAATTTTGTAAAGTAAATATAAAATTAGTCTTATTGCGAATCTAATTTTAAATTTTAGCATTATGCAACAAGTACAAACAGAACAACAACAATTATTTGGACATCCAAAAGGTTTATTTTATCTTTTCTTTGCCGAGCTATGGGAACGGTTTTCCTTTTACGGAATGCGAGCTTTATTAATTTTATATATGACACAACATTTGTTGTATAGCGATAAAATGTCTTTTGGTATTTATGCAGCTTATGGCTCTTTAGTTTATGCAACACCACTTATTGGTGGATTTTTAGCAGATAAAATTTTAGGGTATCAAAAAGCCATTTTTCTTGGCGGAATTCTAATGGCAATTGGTCATTTTGTTTTAGCAATAGACAATACCATTGCATTTTACTTTGCGTTATCTCTGCTAATTGTAGGAAATGGATTTTTTAAACCAAATATTTCCTCTTTAGTTGGAGCATTATACGAAAAAGAAAACGACAAAAGAGATGCAGGTTTTACCATTTTTTATATGGGAATTAATATAGGAGGATGGTTAGCACCACTACTTTGCGGATGGTTAGGATTAACTTACGGATGGCATTATGGGTTTGCACTAGCAGGATTTGGAATGCTTTTAGGATTAGTATTATTTAACGTAGGTGTAAAAAAAGGTGTTTTTGGTTCGTATGGTAAAATTGCAGATAGAAATTGGTTTGATACTAAAGTATTTTCCTTAAAAAAAGGAAATTGGATTACCATATTAGCTATTTTTAGCACACCATTAATCGCTTTGTTACTTAAATACAACGAAATGGAAAGTTATTTGGTATGGTTAGTAAGTTTCGGAATTGCATTTTTGTTATTTCGTATTTATAAAAAATCCACTAAAGACGAAAAAGGAAAACTATTAGTAGTTATCTATTTTACCTTACTAGCTTGTATATTTTGGGCAATTTTCGAACAAGCAGGTTCGTCGTTAACCTTATTTGCAAAACGAAATGTAAATTTAAGTTTTTTAAATGCTTCGCAAACCAATAGTTTGAATTCGTTTTATATTATTTTACTAGCATTGCCATTTACTTGGTTATGGACATATTTAACCAAACGAGGTAAAAATCCGAATTCACCTTTAAAAATAGGAGTTGGTTTGTTGTTTGTAGGAATTGGTTTTTTACTTTTTGGATATTCTAGTAATTTAGTAGATAGTGCTGCAAAAGTGCCAATGTTATTTTTGGCTTTAGGGATATTTATTTACACTATTGGCGAAATGTTTTTATCACCAATTGGTTTGTCTAAAGTAACCGAGCTTTCGCCTAAAAAATACGTTTCTTTTTTAATGGGAGTTTGGTTTTTATCCTCTTTTTATGGTCATTTTTTTGCAGGAATTATTGCCAAATTTACTACCGTAACCAAAGGCGAAGGAAATGTTTTTACTACAGGAGCATTAAGCGGTTTGACTAAAACGGTAACAGGTTTAGATTATGCTTCGGTAAATCAAATGGATGAAAATTTTCAACAATTATTTTCGTACGTTTCGGTATTTACAGGAATCGGAATTTTTAGTTTAGCTGTAGGAATGTTTGCAGTATTAATTTCGCCAAAAATCAAAAAATTAATGGGAAATGTGAAGTAACTAAAAAATAATAAAATAGTGGTTAATTTCGTGGGTTAAATCCACAAAAGTATTAAAATTGCTATGGAAGGTTTAAATAATTTCATAAGTTTGCCAAGTATTATTAACACTGCAACTTATAAAAACTTTTTTAAATAGTACTATTTAAGAAACTATTAATAAGTAAAATGCTTAAACTTAGCATTACAATAAAAACCAAAGATTAAATGAAATCCAACCGCAAATCATTAAACGAAGTGCATAAAACTGTCGATACGACCAAAAAAAAGACCGTATTTGGTAAGTTTTTAGCGTTTATGGGTCCTGCGTATATTGTAAGCGTAGGTTATATGGATCCAGGAAATTGGGCAACCGATATTGCTGGTGGAGCACAATTTGGTTATACTTTAATTTGGGTCTTACTAATGAGTAATTTAATGGCACTTTTACTACAAAGTTTAAGTGCTAAATTGGGTTTGGTTGCTGGTTTAGATTTAGCACAAGCAAACCGAATTTCATACAATAAATACGTTAATTTTTTTCTCTATCTATTAGCAGAATTAGCCATTATAGCAACCGATTTAGCAGAAGTGTTAGGAATGGCAATTGGTTTAAATTTATTGTTTAATATCGATTTGATTTGGGGAGTTTCCATCACAGCATTAGATACGTTTTTAATTTTTTTCCTTATCGGAAAAGGGATGCGTAAAATGGAAGCCTTTATTATGGGTTTAATCTTTATTATTGGTGCATCTTTCTTTGTGGAAATGCTATTAGCAAAACCAGATATTGTTGAAATTGCAGGAGGATTTATTCCTAAAATTCCTAATGAAACCG